>JAPKGY010000125.1 GCA_026647385.1 Phycisphaerae bacterium
GGGCATGCGGGTTTCGGAAACCGCCCGCAGCGAGCGGTACTGCAGCAGGGCATAGTTGCGCAGCGCCACGGTGAAATGTGGGAACGCGAAGCGTACATTTTGTCATGGACGATGCACGGCCGTTCGCATGGGTCCGTACGACGCGGGCAATCTGATCGATGGCTTCGGACCGATTGAGCCGAACCGTTTCCTCGGTCAGTGGCCTGGGCGAGCCGGCCACCGCCTGCCGAACGGCCACCGCTCGCTCGCGTCCGACCTGCTGCAACATCGCGTGAAATTCGTTGCCGGCAGTGCCCGGCTTGGCTGTCGCCTCACCGCCCTTGGCGGCAGCCGCGTTACCGCCGGCCGCCAACCGCGCCCCGCCGTCGGCCTCACCGTGGCCAACCGTCGGCTGAACCGACGCGGGCGCGGGTTCGACCGGCATCACCGTCTGGTTCGCCGTTTCGCCGGTCGTCCACGGCGCCGGCGGGCTCACCTGAGTCGCAACGGGCCCGTTTCCCGCGGAGGACGTCGAGGCGTTCGCAGATCCGATCGGCCACTTGTCCGGTTGCGGCGTCACCGGTTGCGGCGTCACCGGGCCCGCGACGACCACCGGAACCGTCGTGCCGTCAGTCGGCTGCCCGGTGGAAGGCTGCAACTCCTCCTCGCGGGGGTCTTCCGGCGTCTCGGGGGACGCCGACTCGCGCCGTTCGGAAGTTCGCGTTTCCTCGAGTCGCTCGGCGCGCTCCCTTCGAACCTCCTCGACCGGCTGACGCTTCTGCCCGGCGGAGTGTTCGGTTTTCTCGGGGAGATCCCGCCGGGCTTCGTCGATCCGCTCGGTTCGGCTGGACGGCGCATCCGGTTTCTTCGCGTCGGCCGGACGAGACTTCTTTTGGGCAGCCTGCTCTCCGGCCGCCTCCTCGGCTTTGCGTTGTCTCGTTTGGCCGGAGCGCGTCGCGTCGCCTTTTTTACGGAGCAGGCCTTCGAGCCAGGCCGACTCCCGCGTGGTCGAAAACACCGATGCGAAATCCGACTCGGGCCGGCCCGCGAGGGGCACGGCGGTCGGGTCCGCGACCGAGTACCGCCCGCGCGCAACGACACCCGCGGGCTCGGCAGCCGCCGATTGCACGATACTCATCCAGGCCTCCGAAGGAGGAGGCGTTCGGACCATCCACGCCGTTCGCCTGCTAACTGTTGTCGTTCTTCTCCTGAATCTGGTCCAGGATCCTCCTGATCCAGACGCGGTCTTCCGCACTCTTGCACGCATTGAGGATCTTGGTCCGCCGATTCGGGTCCATCCTCATCAACAACTGGACCACGTCGGCGTCCTTCTCCTTGGTTTTCAGCAAGTCCTTGGCGAGCTTCGGGTCCATCGTCGAGTACATCTCCAGCGCCTTGGTGAACCCTTCCTGCTCGCTCTGTTTCTCGAATTCCTTCTTCTCCTGCTCGAACCGGCGGTTTCTTTTCTCGATCTCCTCCAGGCGGCGCACGACATCGAGCTGCACCGACTCGTTCAGCGTCTGGCGCTGGCTGACCTCGTTCTTGAGCCACTCCGCCTGGAGCCGATACAGTTCCCGCTTCGCCTGGTCGTCTGCGATCTCGACCTGGCTTTCCTGGGGCGCGGGGCGGGTCGCGGCGGGCTGGGTGGTCGCGACCTCGCGGTCGGCCGGGTACTCCCCGCGGAGCACCTCGCCGATCTGATTGAGACGCTCCTGGTTGAGTCGCCCGCTGACGAACAGGTACCCCACCAGCCCGACCACCGCGAACAGGTTGATCAGGGCGAGCATCGCCACGCCATGGTAGAGTTTCTTCAGCATCAGGACGCCTCACGATCGAACGAACGGTCACGTTCCTTTCTCGGCGACGCCCGCAATTACCCGGGTCTCATCGAACACGTACCGCACGAGCGTCATATCGTCGGTCGCCATCGTTTCGAGGCGATCCTGTTCCTTCACGAACCGCTCGTGCTGGCGTTCCCTGAGCTTTTCGAGGATCCGCCGCTGTTTGGCGGCCTCGGCGAGCGCGGCCCGCTCCTGGGCCAGCTTCCCTTCGAGGACGCCGAGGCGAGCCTGGGCGTCCAGGACCGCCTTGTGCAGATGCCCCAGCCATCGGCGGTGCCGCACAATCTGGGTCATGTCGATCGTCCCCGGCGACTGCCCGCCGCGGATGGCGGCCAATTCCTCGTGAATCTGACGATCGAACAGCGCCAACTGCTCCTGAACCACGGCGATTTCCCGGAGCCGGGCGGCCACGATCCGCTTGTGCTCGTCCTCCCGCTGGCGGCGGATCTTGAGCATCGTCTCGAACCGGAACGCGAATCGCTTGGCCATAATCCCGCCTCATCCGGACCGGGCCGATCACCGGCCGACGCCGGCAGCCGTTCCTCATCCCTTCTTGCCCGCCTTGGCGGGCCCCACCGCCTGCACGCGCCCGTGCTGCCCGCCCAGACGCTGCTGGGTCTGCTCGATCAACTGGGCGACCGCCACGAGTTGTTCGCGAACCTGGGCCGGCGACGCGCGATCAGCCACCGCCTGCTGAAGGAAACTCATCACTTGAGGCCGGGTCTGGATCACCGCGTCGAACTGCGGGTTCGATCCCGGCGCGTAGGCCCCGATGTTGACCAGGTCCTCGATCTCGTTCCACGTCGCCAGCACCTGCCGGACGGTCCGGGCGGCGCGCAGGTGCTGTTCGTCCACGACGTCGGGCATCACGCGGCTGATGCTGTCGGTGACGCTGATCGCGGGATAATGCGACTGGCTCGCCAGCCGGCGCGACAGCCACACGTGCCCGTCGAGCACGCCGCGCACGGCGTCGCCGATGGGATCATTGATGTCGTCGCCCTCGACGAGCACGCTGTAGAATCCGGTCACGCTGCCTCGGTCCGTCCGACCCGCCCGCTCCAGCAGTTGCGGAAACAGGGCGAACACGCTGGGGGTGTACCCCTTGGTTGCCGGGGGCTCGCCGGCGGCGAGTCCGATCTGCCGCTGGGCCATCGCCAGCCGCGTCACGGAGTCCATCAGAAGTAATACATTCTTCCCCCGGTCGCGGAAGTACTCCGCCACCGCGGTGGCCACGAAACCCGCGCGCACGCGGATCACCGGCGACTCGTCCGAGGTGCTCACGACCAGCACCGATTTCCTGCGGCCTTGGGGGCCGAGGTCTTTTTCGATGAATTCGTTGACTTCCCGGCCGCGCTCGCCGACGAGGGCGACCACGACGACGTCGGCGTCGGTGTGCCGGGCGACCATGCCGATGAGCACGCTCTTGCCCACGCCGGTACCGGCGAACAGGCCCATGCGCTGCCCCCGGCCGGTGGTCATCATCGCGTCGATCGCGCGGATCCCCGTCGAAATCGCCTCGTTGATCCGCGGCCGCAGCAACGCTTTCGGGGCCGGACGATAGACCGGATAGTAACCCGTCGGGTGAAGGCGCGGTCCCTCGTCGATCGCCCGCCCCAGTCCGTCGAGGACCCGGCCGACCATCTCGTCGCACACGCCTACGCGGGCTTCGCCGGGAATGGAAACCACTTCATCGCCCCGCGCGACACCGAGGGTGTCCTTCAGCGGCATCAGGACGGCTTCATCCTCGCGAAAGCCGACGACCTGGGCCTCGATCAGCCCGCTCTGGCTGCGGATCTCGCACATCGTGCCGATGGGGGCGGGCAAGCCGCTCACCCGCACGGTGAGTCCGGTGACGTCCGCCACCGCCCCGATCCGTGCCGGCGTGCTCAGGCGGGTCACGCGTTCGATCTCGTCGGCGAATGTGTTCATCGATCGCTCAGTTCCCGGGCAATCCGATCCAACTGTGCCTCGAGCGTCGCGTCGACCGCTCCGCCCGTCCACCGCACGCGGCAACCGCCGGGTGCGACGTCCTCGCATTCGACCACGGGGACGTGCTTCCAGCCTTCCTGGCGGGCGATCAGCTCTTCCGCGAAGGCACGGGCAGCCGCGGCATCGCCCGGATTGACCTGGATCGTCGCCTCCGAGCGCCGCCCCGCCAGGCGAATCGCCTCTTCGAGATTGGCGAGGACGACCTCGCGCTCGCGCTGCCCCACGCAGGGCGCCACCCGTCTGGCGATCGCCATCGCCAGCTCGATCAGATCCTGCCGGGCGGACGCCCACCAATCCGCCCGCTGGTCGTTGATCTGGTCGATCACCTGGCGGCATGCGGAGACGAGAGAGGCTTGCTGGGCGGCGAACTCCTTCCGCGCCGTCTCGAAGGCTTCCTTGCGTCCGGCCTCGAACCCGGCTTTACGCCCCTCGGCGAAACCCGCGTCATACCCCTCCTTGCGCGCCTGCTGGCGGGCCTCCTCCGCCTGCTTGCGGGCCTGCTCGACCAGCCGCGTCGCCTCCTGTTGAGCCGACACGACGGTCTGCTTCGCCTCGAGGAGCACGTCGTTCAGGTGAAACGCCCGGGTCCCCAGCCGGCCGATCTGTTCGCCGGCGTGGGCGGCCTGGTCCGCTTTGATGACCGTCGCTGCTCTGGACATCCCGTTGCCCCGAAAAACGCCTCGTCCGCGATCCGGTCAAGCCGCGGGTCGCACGCGGCGGCCGGTCCGCCTGAGCGGAGCCTCACACCACCACGTCCCCGTCGCCGCCCCGGCCTTCGAGAATGATTTCGCCCGCGTCCTCGAGCCGGCGCACCACGTCCACGATCCGCTGCTGGGCCGCCTCCACGTCGCTCAGCCGGACCGGCCCCATGTAGTCCATCTCCTCCCGGATCAAGGTGGCGGCGCGTTCAGACATGTTCCGGAAGATCTTGTCCTTCATCTCTTCGCTGGCGGTCTTCAGCGACAAGGCCAGCTCGTCGTGGTCGATCTCCTTCAGGACGGTCTGAATGCCCTTGTCGTTCACCAGCAGGATGTCCTCGAACACGAACATCAGGCGTCGGATCTGCTCGACCAGGTCGGGGTCTTCCGCCTCGAGCGTCTCGAGGATGCCTTTTTCCGTCGCCCGGTCGGACAGATTGAGCATCTCCGCCACCGCCTCGACGCCTCCCACCTTCTGGCACTGCTGCGACACGATGCCGGACAGGCGCTGTTCGAGGCCTTTTTCCACCTCGCGGATGACTTCCGGGTTCGTCTGCTCCATGTTGGCGACCCGGGTCACGACCTCGATCTGCTTGGCCGGAGGCAGGCCGGCCAGGATCTCCGCCCCCTTGCTCGACGGCAGGTGGGCCAGGATCAGGGCGATGGTCTGGGGGTGCTCATCCTGCATGAACGTAAAGAGGTTTTCGCTCTCCGCCTTCTGCAGGAAGCTGAACGGCTGCTGATGCACCTGGTGGGCGATCTGCTCCATCACCCGCATGGCATCATCCTTCGGCAGCGCCCGCTCGAGCACCGCCCGTGCGTATCCCAGCCCCCCCTCCGCCGCGTATTGGCGGGCCAGAGCGACGTTGTAGAACTCCTCGACGATCGCCTCGCTCACGTCCGGCGGAACGAAGCCCAGCGAGGCGATCTCGCGGGTCAGGTCCTCGACCGTCTCTCGCTCCATGTGCTTCATGAGAGAGCCGGCCACGTCCGGGCCGACCGCCAGCATGAACACCGCGACCTTCTTCATGCCGCTGTATCCCTTGGCGTCAGCCTCGGGCGACTGCGATCGAATCTTTTTCGCTACGGTCATGGCTCAAAACCTTACGGTGAGGGATCCGGGCGATTCTCCCACCTGTTCATCCAAAAGGTCTCTCTCAGGCCGCGGACCACGAAAAGGCGGTCCACCTCAGGGTTTATCCGCTTCGATCCAGCGCCGCAGGATCCCCACGGCGGCGTTCGGGTCCTCCTTGACCATTTCCGTGACCTGGTCCACCACCTTCTGGTTGTGCAGCGTCCGTTCGTCGACCTCTTTGCCGACCAGCAGGGCGTCGCTGGCCGCCGCCTCGCCGACGACTTCATCGAGCGTCATATCGAGGGTTTCTTCCGCGCCCTTGCGTCGACCGGTGCGGACCCGGATCACCTGCGGGCTGGGAGGCTCCTCGCCCGGCAGGACCGGCCCTTCGGCCGCCCGGCGCACCAGCATGAGCATCATCAGCAGACTGAACGCCGCCAGCGCGCCCAGCCCCGCCTTGCCGCCGTACGCGTGCACGAGGTTCATGAGGTTGTCGCTGGTACCCGCCTGGGCGGCGCCGCCTCCCGGCTGGAGGGTCATTTCGTCGTAGAACCACGCCACCTGGACCCGCTTCTGCTCGTCGTCCTCGCCGGTCATCGCCAGCAGGGCCATCACCTGGTTCTTGACCTTCTCCAGCTCCGGCGTCGCGAATTTCTCGAGGTCGACGTCGGTCGGGTCCTTCTTGTGGATCGACTGGAAGATTGCCGCCAGGTAGCTGCGGGGGATGTTCACCGACGCGAACAGCTCGCGGATCACGTGGCGTGGTTTTTCCGTCTTCGTGATCGTTCTGTCGACCTTCGCGTCGAACGTCGTCTCCGTCTTGGTGCGTTCCGTACTCTCCGTCGGTCCGCCGCCGCCGATCGCCACCGAGGTGTTGGGATTGACCCCGGGCTCCTCCGCGGAACGGCTCTGGCTGGACGTCTCCGACTCCGACTTGTCGGTGAGCATCACCGGCTTTCCGTGCTTCTCCTCCACCGTCTGGGTCGACTCCGCGTCCAGCTTCGCGTGGACTTCGACCAGGATTCCGGGAATGTGCGGGGCCAGCAGCGCCCGGATCTTGTTCGCGTAATGCTCTTCCTTCGCCCGGCGGTCGCCGAGATCGTCGTTGGCGAGCAGTTCCTCGACGGTCGGCACGGTATACGAGCGCCCGGTGATCATGTCCGCCACCTTCACGTTCGCCGGGTCCAGGCCGGCGACGGCGGCGCTGACCATGTTGGCCATGGCCACGCACTGGCTCGGCTCCAGCTTCATGCCGGCCATGGGCCGGATGAACACGCTGGCGGTCGGAACCACCGGCGGCTTGCCGATCTGCCGTTGGGTCGTACGGTCCAGGAACACGCGCGCTTCGGCGACCCCGTTGAACTCGCGCAACACCTGGCTCAATTCGTTACTCAAAGCCAGGGCCCAGCGACGATCCTGCTCGGCCATGTTCAACCACGGCGTGCTGTTCTTCTCGATCAGCTTGGTGAATCCGATCGACGTGTCCCGGGGCAGGACCTGGGCCTCGGCCAGTTGGGCTCGTAGCCGATACTGGTCGGCCGCCGGCACCAGGACCCGATCGCCCGAGACCGCATGCTTGACCCCGAGGGAATCGAGCTTGTTCTGGATGGCGGTCATCTCGTCGGCGGCGATCGGCTGGTCCAGCAGCGGCACCATGACCGGGCTTCCGGCCCAGTTCATCATCCACAGCAGGGCGACCACGATGGCGCCCGCACACGACCCGATCGCCATCTTTTGCGAAACGGTGAGCCCCTTGAGGTGCCTTTGAGTCTGAAGGAAGAGTTTCTGAAGGAATTCCATTTCCCGCACTCTCCAAAAACCGGCCGGCACTGACGGGCATCCATGCCTCGCCGACCCCGGTCACATCCGTCGGCCGTCCGGTCCCGGCCGGCCCCGGATTCGCTCCTCAGTCACGCCTACGTGCGCATCTGCTGAACTTCGCGATAGGCGTCAAGTATGCGGCAGGCATGGGATGATTAGTGTTGCACATGCTCCAGGTAGTGGCAATGTAAAATCTGGTGAATT
>JAPKGY010000126.1 GCA_026647385.1 Phycisphaerae bacterium
GCGGCTGTCGGCATGCGTTCAGGGTGCGGCGGGTCGATGACCAGGCCTTCGACGATCTGGCCCGGTCGGCTTCCAAGGCACCAGAGATCGGACCGCCGGTCGTCCTTACGTTCACCTGCGACGGCGAGCTTGAATTGTTCCTCAACGGCCAAAGACTGGCATCGGGGCGGCCGGCGCCCGAGGAGCGGATCCGCGAAGCCTACGGCCGTCAAGGCGAAAACGTCGTCATTCTGTCGATACGCGGCAAGACGCAGCCACCCGCGGTCATCGGCACCATCCGCGCGGGCGGCCGAGTCTACGTCACCGACGCCGAACGCTGGTCAGCCGCCAGGAGTGAAACCCCGATCAAACTTCAGGACCTCGGCGCCTGGGGTGTCGATCCATGGAAACACGTCAGCGCTCAGTACGCCGGCACTGGCGCACGCTGGCTCGCACCGGCCGAGCACAAGCCGGACGAGGGGTACACCGTGCGCTGCGTGTTTACCATCCCCTGAGCGAGGTACGCATACCCGGGTGCGGCAAATGACCGGATCGGCGGCGGCCGTACGGTTACGCGGTTACGCAAACCGCCTGGTGCCCGAGCATGCGCGGCAGGATGAACCGCACGCTCCTGCCGTCGCTCTCAAACGGCAGGGATGCGCGGCTCGGCACGCATTCGACGGCCTTCACCTTGCCCGTACACGCCAGCTCGACGGCCACCTCGTTCAGCACGAGAGGCTCTTCGATCACCTCGAGCGTCCCAAACCGCCGCGTGGTCGGATAGTTCAGCAGGTGAACGATCAGACGTTGCTCGCGCCCGACTTTCTGCCGCAGAACGGTGACCCGCGCGCAACTCGGCAGCGACGTACGCACCACCCGCCGGGGCAGCAGCCGCTCGATGCAGGCGGACACAATCTGCCGGTAAATCAGGTTGCCGTTGCGGGCGTATGCTCCAAACACCGGCGCGTTGATGTACGCGGTCCGCGGCGTGGCGACCACGACCGGATCGCGCGTCGGCCCGGCCGGCGGCGTCTGGAAGTGCGAACAGAAGTGGTCGACCGTACGGTTGAAATACGGCTCGACCACGAACGCGTGCGCGTTGGCCCCCGCGCCGGCGCGCACGCGGAGCCCGCCCTCATACATGCAATAGTCGATGGCCGGCACGTCGCGACCAAAATCCCTCTCCAGCCGGATGTAGAAGGGAGCATGGTCCAGGGCGGAGCGGTACTCTACTTTCAAGGCCGGCAGCGCAAACGCGTTTTTCGTCTCGTCGAGCAGCGACTTATGGCTCGCCAGTATACGCCCGCCTTTATTGACGTACTGCCGCAACCTGGTCAGCAGCTTCGGCTCGGGCGCGATCTGGTCCGGCAGAACAAGGAGGTCGTAGTTCTCGAACGCCGATTGCTCGTCGAGCAGGTCGAACAGGTGATGCGTCTCGTTGAGCATCGCGGTCGCACCGGTATCCGCCGCGGTCGCCTCCTCACGCGGGAAAGCTGTATTCGTGAGCAGCGACAGCACGCCGATCTGCGTAACCGACTCAGCCCCTTCCGACCACGGCTCGAGGTCCCGCACCTTCGCATAAATCCGCCCGATCTGCTCGTACGTGGCCGGCTCGAGCGTGCCGCGCGGATGCATCTGGTCGCCGATCGAACAGCCGCCGCCGTGGGCAACCGCCGTCAGGCATTCGTATTCGAGCGCCGCCTCGTTCTTGAGCGTGCCGAAATCCGCCCAGCTCTTGTGGAACCGCGCGGTCATCCCCAGGAAGGGCTTGCCCAGCGTCCGCACGTGTCGGCCGATCCGCTGGAAGTGGTCGTAGCCCCAGAAGCCCGACGGAAGTGACTCGACCTCCAGGTGCGTCAAATACGGCAGCGACTCGCGCATCTGCACGCTGATCCGCCCGTTGTAGAACACCGGCAACCCGCGGCGCATCTTCTGGATCAGATTGTAAAACTCGCGCATGAACTCGATCATGACCCGCCGCTGGAACGCCATCCGCGCCGACTTGTCGTTGATGTCCACGCCTTCCTTGCGCATCCGCGCCAGGGCCGTCTCGTTGCAGTTGTCCAGGTCCTCGACGATATCGAAGAACACGCCGTCTATGTCGTAATTGCTCACCAGTTCCTTCACCGTGTCAGCCAGGTACCGGCGGTATCCGCCGAGCACGCAGAGCGTGGGCCAGCAGCAGCCCGGGATCGGATCGAGCCGCGGACCGGGCACCTTGCCTTCCGGCGAGACGATGCACCATTCCGGATGAGTCTGGCCCGCGTACACGTCCCACTCGACGCTCACGTAGGCCGGCACCGCGATATCCTTCCGGTGGCAGGCCTTCAGGGTCTCCTTCAGCATGTCGAATTCGAGCGATGGATGCCGCGGCCCGACCTGCGAGTTGTAATAAAACATCCCGTGATGACACTTGGCGAAACAGGTGACGCTGTTCACGTTGGCCTTGCTCAACATCGAAGCCATCCGCTCCGGATCGAACCGGCTGCCCACGTCCGGGACAAACGGCGACGTATGAAAATCCATATGGATCTGTCGGCGACGAAGCTTCACGTTATGACTCTCCTACCCAAGACGTTTTCATCGTTCACATTGTCGCGGGTCCCCCGGATCGCCCCGGACACGGAGCGGAGAATGGAGACCTGAAAGTCGAGAAAGCACATTGCCGCTCGGGACGGATGCCCGAGGTCGTGAAGGCTCTCCCCGTTCTCCATTCCCCATTTCCCGTTCCGGCGGACCCCGTTCCGACGCTTCGCGATCGGGCGAATTCGAAGGAATGACCCGCCCCCAGCCGCGATTTCACCTCCCGAGCTTTTCGCGCAGGCGCTGAGCGACGTTCGCCGGCACCAGTCGGGTCAAACGGTCGATGTCGCGCATCCCCAGCTCCACGATCTGCTTGATGTACGTGCTCGACGTCAGCGCGAACTGGTCCCGGGACAACAGGAAGATCGTTTCGATTTCCCCGATGGCCAGGTTGATGTTCGCCTGCTGGAGTTCGTAGTGCAGATCCACGTTGTCGCGTATGCCGCGCAGGATGATGTCCGCCCCGACCTGTTGAACGAACTCAGCCGTCAACCCCTCGTAGGCGATCACGCGCACGTCGGGCAGGTCGCGGACCAGTTCCTCCAGCATCTCGATGCGTTCAGCCGGGGTGAACAGAGGCTCCTTTTCCGGGTTGTGGCCGACGGCCACGATCAGTTCATTCACCAGTCGGCGGCCGCGTCGGATCAGGTCGATGTGGCCGTTGGTGGCCGGGTCGAAGGTGCCCGGAAAAACGCCGATTTTGGGCCGGTGGTCGGTCATATACTTGAGTCTGGGAAGCAGCCGGCCGATTCATTCCTTGCAGGCGGGCGGCCGGCCCGGCTCGCACCGCGACCGCGATTGTAGCGTGCCCCGGTCGCGCCCTCAACCGAGGCCACTTGCCCCCGGGCGGCCCGGTCGCTAGGATAAGACACCGATGAGCAACGCTTCGCGAATCATTCTGCCCTCTGTCCAACCCGCCGATCGCGGAGCGCGGACCGCGACCCTCATTTTTATTGGCGACATTATTATTGGCGAGGCATACACCGGGTAGGGTGGTCGAGACCTTCTGGAAACTCAGAACCCTGCCCGAGTGGCAGGGTTTTTTTGTAAGAGCCGACGGAAACCGCCGGCGATCATGCGGACCGACAGGTGAATTATGAAGACCGGCAAGGAACGCGTCCAACTTTACGATACGACCCTCCGCGACGGCACGCAGGGCCTCAACGTCAACCTCAGCCTGCAGGACAAGCTCCTGATCGCCCGTCGCCTCGACGACCTGGGCGTCGACTACATCGAGGGCGGCTACCCCCTCAGCAACGCAAAGGACACCGCGTTCTTCAAGGAGATCGCTTCAAGCAAGCTCCGCCGCGCCCGGCCGGTGGCTTTCGGCATGACCCGCCGAAAGAACACCAAGGTCGCCGACGACGAGGGGATGAAGGCCCTGCTCGCCGTCCGAACGCCTACCGTCTGCATCGTCGGCAAAACCTGGGATCTCCACGTCCGCGAAGTCCTGCAGGTCGGCGACCAGGAAAACCTCGACATGATCGCCGAGTCGGTCGCCCTCTGCGCAAAACGCGGACGAGAGGTGATCTACGACGCCGAGCACTTTTTCGACGGTTATAACGCCAACCCGGATTACGCGATCCAGACGCTGCTGGCCGCCCAGGACGCCGGGGCCGCATGCATCACCCTTTGCGATACCAATGGCGGTTCGGTTCCGGACGAGATCGCGATCATCGTCGCCGCCGTCCGTCCAAAACTGCACGTTCCCATCGGCATCCACACGCACAACGACTCCGGACTGGCCGTCGCCAACTCCCTGGCCGCCGTCCGGCACGGAGCCACCCTGGTCCAGGGCACCATCAACGGCATCGGCGAGCGCTGCGGAAACGCGGATCTTACCACCGTCGCCGCCAACCTGGCCATCAAGATGAATCGCGACGTACTCGGCCCCGGCGGTCTGGCTCGGCTCACCGAGGTCAGCCGGTACGTCTATGAAATCGCCAACCTGGTCCCCGACGATCGCCAGCCCTACGTCGGCCACGCCGCGTTCGCCCACAAGGGCGGCATGCACGTCCACGCCATCCGCCGCGTGACCCGAAGCTACGAACACGTTAACCCCGAGGCGGTCGGTAATTCCCGGCGCGTGCTCATCAGCGAGCTGTCCGGAGCCAGCGGCGTCGCCGTCAAGATCGGACAGAAGCTCGACGTCGCCCATGATAAGGTGCTGCAGCGACGCCTGCTCAAACGCCTCCAGGAATACGAGGAGCAGGGCTACGTCTACGAGTCCGCCGAAGCCAGCTTCGAGTTGCTCTGCCGCAAGGAACTCGGCCTGTATCACCCGTTCTGGGAACTCGGCCATTGGCGGGTCGTCGCCCTCCGATCCGCCAAGGACAGCGAGCCCAACACCGAAGCCATCCTCAAACTCCGCGTCAAGGACGGCTTCGAACACCATGTTTCGCCGGGCCACGGCCCCGTCGACGCCATGGCCCACGCTTTCCTCAAAGCGCTCAAGCCGCATTACCCCAACGTCGAGCACATCCGGCTCATCGACTACAAGGTCCGCGTCATCAACCCCCGCGCCGCCACCGCCGCCAAAGTTCGCGTCACCATCGAGTTCCTCGATGTCCAGACCCACGAACTCTACGGCACGGTCGGCATCAGCGAGAACATCATCGAAGCGTCATGGCAGGCGCTCGTCGACGGATTCGAGTACAAGCTCATCAATGACGAGGAAAAGGCGAAGAAAAGCCGAAATCGAAGCTCCGCCATCGCGAACGTCGAAAAACCAACGTCGCGGACTCGACGTGGCGAACGCCGAAATCAGACTCGCAAACGCTAACGTGGCGCATCAAGATCGTGCGTCTCGGGGAATACCTTGTTGAGCGGTGCCGCGTACGGCACCTCCCCGCGCCGGTCGCCGATCGGAGAGAGCGGACCATCACCCCCCGTGCTTGCGCGGGCCCGCGTTCTCACGCCTCGAACGCGCAGTACGGCTCCTCATCGAGGTAGCTGCCGGTCTCGTAGAACGCCCGCGCCCGGCATCCGCCGCAGACGGCCTTGAACGCGCATCCGCCGCATTTACCCGTCAGCTTCGACGGGTCGCGCAGGTCGGCAAACACGGCACTGCGGTTCCAGATCTCCGCGAAGGTCTGCTTGCGCACGTTGCCGGCCTCCGCCGGCAGATAGCCGCACGGAAAGACCTTGCCGTCGTGCGCGACAAAACACACCGCCGTCCCCGCCAAACACCCTTTGGTCACCGCGTGCAGCGCTGCCGGTCCGCCCGGATGGCCCCCCGGATGACCGCCTCCCGCTCCCCGATGCCCGATATTTGTCGCCCCGGCCTCACGCTCCTTGCGCCGCTCCTGCCGGAGGATGCGGTAATAGTGCGGAGCACACGTCGCCTTCACCTGCATGTCCGTGCGGTGTTCAATCGAGTAAATCTCCAGCAGCCGCCGTTCGACCTCCTGGGCATCGAGCATCTGATCCTCGGCGATCTGCTCGCCGCACCCGACCGGCACCAGGAGAAAGTAATGCACCGCCGCCGCTCCAACCGAGCGACCCAGCTCCATGACCGCCGACAGTTGGTCCTGGTTGTGCCGGGCAATCGTACAGTTGATCTGCGTGGAGACCCCAACCTCACGCAGCAGATTCAGCGCCCCGATGGCCCGGTCGAACGATCCCGCCTGCCCGCGGAATTCGTCGTGCGTCGCCGCGTCGGCTCCATCAAGGGAAATGCTGACTCGATCAAAACCCGTCTGCGCGATGCGCCGCGCCAGCGGCTCGTCAATCAGGGTCCCGTTCGTAGCCAGGGCGGTCAGCAGACCCTGCCCCTTCGCGTGACCGGCCAGCTCGAAAACGTCCGGCCGCATCAACGGCTCTCCTCCGGAAAACACCAGTATGGGACGCCCGACGATCACAATCTGATCGATGAGGCGCTTGGCCTCCGCCGTGGTCAGGTCACTCTTCATCAGGTCGTGGGAAACCTCCAACCGTCGGCAATGGACGCACTCCAGGTTGCAGCCGGCCGTCGACTCCCAAAACACCAGGCGGGGAGGTGGACAGGTCATCAGGCCGCCTGAACCGCCCGCTTGGGAAGATGCCGTCGTTGGTTGCATGGGCTCCGTCTCGTCCAATCGTGCCGGCGCCATCGCATGGCGGCCGCTCGCCATTGACGGTGGGACAACCCATCATAGGCGAACGCCCCTCCGGTCTCCAGAAATGGGCTGCGAAATCGCTCCCCGAGCCTCCAACGATCCATCTGCCGACATAAAACCTGACGAAGCCGACCGCCAGCCGGCCGCGATGCGCGCCAACTCGGCGACAAGGGCCCGTGGCAGTTGAGGCAGGCTGCATTTCAGAGCAGCCTGGCCCCTGCGGCGACCAAGCGACGCGGCAGGCCCGTGTCGCGGGCCGCATTTGATCGCGCGGCGACGCGTTTTGCTCCGTCCCGCTCACTCCCCTACGATCAAAGCTCGCTCCGCCATCCGAGCCGGCCGCTGTGCGGCCGGTCTCTCCCGCTGTGCGGCCGGTTTCTCCCGCTGTGCGGCCGGTCTCTCCCGCTGTGCGGCCGGTTGCTCTCGCTGTGCGGCCGGTTGCTCTCGCTGTGCGGCCGGGGCCTCGCGCTTCCCGCTTCGTCCGCCATAGCGGACTACGCCGCGACCAGTCCGCCCGCCACGGTCGTCGCCCCGGCGACCAGGACGGATCTCCGGGTACTCCGACCTTGATGCCCCGCCGAAACCGTGACGCACGTTGAACATCCTTGCCGGACGGCTGCCCCTGTCGCCTTTCGGCTGGATGCCCTACCATAGGGGGACTCGGTAACACGGTTATGAGGGACAATGCGATGAGGATTTCCTATCTGTCGGCAGGCCTGTGCGTTCTGGGCCTGATGAATCTCAACTGCAAGCAGGAAGGTCGGCCGGCGGCTCAGACCGCCTCGCCGCCCGCGACCGCGCCGGCGGACTCGTCGGCTCAGCCCGCGCCGGTGGCCACTGCCCGGCCCGGCGAGGTCTCGGCCAGGTAAGACAACCTATGGTAAGCTGAATAATTCAAATTATCCATAGGAGACGACAAGATGTTAGAAAGTTTCTTGTTTAAGGTT
>JAPKGY010000127.1 GCA_026647385.1 Phycisphaerae bacterium
ACCGATCAGGCCACGTTACACCTCGCGCAGGTTGTACAGCTTCTGCCTTTGGCGGGGTATCAGCGAAAGTACCGCAGGCTGGACCGGAATTAGTGGCAGATGGCAGGTGGCTTTGACCCGATCAATGCAGGAGAAGTCCCCAATGTCTTGTGCGCAACAAGCCAGGCTTGCGATCGACGGCGGCCCGAAGGCCAAGACCACGCCGAATCCGCCCATGTACCCCGGCGGGTATGAGATCGGCGAGGAGGAAAAACGCGAGATCTGCGACTCGCTCGACAAAAAGTACATCTTTCGGTACTACCTGCCGAAAGGGGTGCCCTCGAAAGTCGAGCGGTTCGAGAAACAGATCGCCGAACTGGTCGGGGTCAAGTACGCCCTGGGTACCAACTCCTGCACGTCGGCCCTCATCAGTTCCCTGATCGCCTGCGGCGTGGGCCCCGGGCATGAGGTGATCGTCCCGGCCTACACTTACTGGTCGAGCGCCTCTGCCGTGCTGTGTGCCCGGGCGGTCCCGATCATCGCGGAGATCGACGACTCATTCACCATGGACCCCGCCGACGTCGAGCGAAAGATCACCCCGCGAACCAAGGCGATCATGCCGGTCCACATGCGCGGGTCCGCCTGCGACATGGACCGGATCATGGCCATCGCCCGCAAACACAACCTGGCGGTGATCGAGGACACCGCCCAGGCGTGCGGCGGAAGCTACAAGGGCAGGATGCTCGGCTCCTTCGGCCAATGCGGCTGCTTCAGCTTCCAGTACTACAAGATCATCACCACCGGCGAAGGGGGCATGGTCGTCACCGACGACGAGCGGATGTACCTGATGGCCCAGTCGGTCCACGACTCCGCCGCCTGCTGGCGACCGGATCGGTTCGCGCCGGCGCGGTTCCCCGGCGAGCTGTTCTACGGATACGACTTCCGCATGTCGGAGCTCGAAGGGGCACTGGGCGTGGTCCAGGTCGCCCGCCTGCCCGGCCTGCTCGACCGCATGCGCAGCCGCAAGGCCCGCATCTGTGCGGGCCTGGAGGATCTCAAGGCCAAGGGCATCGTCCCGCGCCGGCAGAACGACGCCGGCGGCGACACGGCCATCTGCATCATGTTCATGGTCCCGACGGTCGCTCTCTGTGAAGAGTTCGTCAAGGCCCTGGCGGCCGAGGGCGTCGACGTCATGCACGCCTATCACAAGCAACTGCACGACTGGCACGTCGCCCACCATTGGGAACACATGATCCAGCAGGTTACGCCGACGCCCGAGGGCTATCCCTACCGCGACCCGGCCCGCAAGGCGCCGCCGCCGGACTACGCCGGCCTGTGCCCGCAAAGCTCCGATCTGCTCGGCCGGGCCGTGCACATCAACGTGCCCCCGCAACTCACCGACGCGGATTGCGACATGATCGCGGAGGCGGTCCGGAAGGTGGCAAACGCGTACTTGTGAAACGACACGCGGGCCCGGTGCTGTGGTATGATGACCCCTGGAAGTTCTGCTTCGGATCAAGCGTCTTGTGCTTCAAGGCCGGGTTCGGTTCACGGAGAAAGCCCGGGATGAAATGGAGGCCGGTGAACTGGACTCTGCCGAGGTTATTGAGTCGATTGTGAACGCACAGACGATCGACAAAACGCCGCGTTCGCATGGTAAATACATGCGCTACTCCCGGGAGAAACTCTATGTCATCAAAAGCTTCGGTTACGCGGGGACGCTCATCTACACGAAAGGTGCGATCGCCAAGGAAGCGGGGCAGGAAGTCTTCTACATATTCGTCTCGGCCAACGTCGCGACGACCGGGGCGTGAATCCGCTTCACTCACCCGTTGTGTGACTTGCGGCTCCAATCGTGTGGAACGCAAACTCGTTTCAGTGCGTTTGCGGTCAGGCCGGATCGTGCCGGAGATCGAAGCCGACGTGTGCGCAGCCTGCGGCGAACGCTACTACGACATGGCGGCCATGCGGAAACTCGATGCCGCACGGCGTTTGGCGCACTAAACCGTGATCGGCCCCCCGGAGGCAGTTATGGATGGCCAGCCGAGATCTTAGCATGTACAGACCGTTCAGAACCAAGTCAACACAGGGCCGCCAAGTTCATCCGATGAGCCTGGCCATACGGCGATCGCGCGTGTTGATTCTGAAGAGCAGCTTTTGCCCCAGGCAAACCAGGGTGAAGGGCGGCCCTGGGCCGAGGCGCGGGACATTCTTCGAGCCAAGTACTTGAGAAAGTAGCCGAACCGTGATTTCAATCGACGTCTGCATGGAAACGGTTTTTCCGGATGTACCCTACCTCGATCGGCCCGCGCGGATCGCGGCAGCCGGGTTCAAGGCGATCGAGGCGTGGTTTCCCGAGCAACACCTGGCCGACGCCGATCTGCCCAGGCTCCGCAAGGCGTGCGAGTCCGCCGGGGTGAAGCTCAACAACATCGTCGCCAACAGCCCCGACGGCTCCATCGGCGCGACGCTCACCAACCCGGCGGATCGGCCGAAGTACCTGGAACGGATGGCCTATTCGCTCAAGTGCTGCCGCGAACTCGGCGTGTCGATGATGATCACCTGTACCGGCAACGTTCAGCCGACGCTCACTCCCCGCGTCCAGCGGGCGAGCATCGTCGAAAGCCTCAAGGCGGCCGGCGATCTGGCCGCCAAGGCCGGCGTGACTCTGGTGCTCGAGCCGCTCAACTCGCTCATCGACCACCACGGATACTTCCTGGACAACGCCTGCGATGCCGCCGACCTCGTTCGGGCCGTCGATCACCCCAACGTCGGTTTGCTCTTCGACTGCTATCACATGCAAATCATGGGCGGCAACCTGGTCCAGACCATCCGCGACAACATCGACGTGATCCAGCACTTCCACTCGGCCGGTGTTCCCGGCAGACACGAACTCGATGACGGCGAGTTGAACTATCCGAGGATCCTCGATGCGATCGCCGCGGCCGGCTACAGCGGCTGCTTCGGCCTGGAGTACTTCCCGAAGCTCGAATCAGCCTCCTCGCTGGCCAACATGCGCCGGCTGCTGGCGGATCGGTGAGGAAGCCCGGTTGATTCTCATGAGACAAGTTGTCCTGCATCCCGGTGAAGACGGGCAGTGGGTGGCTGAATGCGTGAGCCTCCCCGGGTGCGCTGCTCAGGGGCCGACGCGTGAAGAGGCTGCCAGGAACGCAAGGGAAGCCATCGGGGGGGACACTCTAAAACTTCTTTAAGATGTATTAAACATACCGGAGGATACTTTTGGAGCCATGATTGTTGTCGTGTGAATCGACCTCCGCACCACCGTGCGCCGCCTCACCAGAACCGCCAGTAGATGTAGAGCGACAGGAGCGTGAACAAGCCGTACCAGAGTTTCAACTGCTTGTACCACGGTCGAGCCTGTCCGTCGTCGTAGCGGGAGAGTAAGGCCGGACGCCACAAGAACGGTTCCCACACCTCCGGCGGCGGAGCCGGCGTCGCCAGCGAGACCCACACCACGCCGCTCATCGTCAACGCCTGGGCAATGGCGGCGATGTACAGCCAGTGCAGATTGAAGCCGGGCATTGGTATCTCCACTCCCAAGGCGGCGGGGAGGAGCCTTCCCGCTGGCGGGCCGAATAACCCAACGGCTACAAAGGGCAAGCAGTATCCGGCCAGCGGGATCCCCACGGCCAGCGCGCTCTGGATGATCAATCCGCCGACCACGCCGAACAGGCCGGCCGCCGGCGTCGTTCGCTTCCAGAGGATGCCGAGGAACAGGACGGAGATGAACGGGGTGGACAGGTACGTCACCCCCGTCTGGAAGTATTTGAAGATCCCGCCGCAATGCTCGACAGCCGGCGCGATCAGCGCCGCGACGATCAATGCACACAGCGACGCCAACTGACCCACGCGAACGGTCCGGCGATCGTCGGCCGCCGGGTTGATGACCCGCTTGTAAACGTCCAGGGCGAACAAAGTGGCGGTCGAATTCGCCAGCGCGCTCACCGTCGACATGACCGCCGCCAGGAAGCCCGCCAGGATGATGCCGCGCAGGCCCCACTCGGGGGCGAAATGCTGCAATGCGTAGGGAAAGGTCTTATCCTGGTTCGCCAGCGGCTCAGCCATGTTCATCACGTGGACCCAGTGGTAGACGATCAGGCCGAGAAAGCACGTGACCAAAGGCCTCAGCATGTTGATGAAACCGGCGAAGATAATGCCCATGATTCCGTCCCAGGCCGACCGGGCGCCGAGCACGCGCTGGATCATGACCTGATTCCCCGCCTGATAGAACAGAATCACCCCGAAGAAAGCGAAGATCAGCCCCAGAAACGGCGCGTCCGGATCGCTCGGCGGGCGGTAGAGATGGAACCGCTCCGGACTCGCCTGCTCCATCGTCGACCATCCCTCCCAGATGCCGCCGGGGATGTGCGACAGAGCCACGAAATACAGCACGACGCCTCCGCCCACCAGCATCAGGCACTGAACCGCGTCCGTCCAGACGACCGAGGCCAGCCCGCCCTTGACCGCATACGCCGCCACGAGGATCACCATGGTCCAGAGCACCACGTAAAAGCCCCAGCCCGTCAGCTGGGACAAAGCCAGGCTCCCGCCGTAGAGCACGGGCACCAGAAAGATGAACACGTAGGCGAAAAGCATGATCCAACTGTAGATGTCCGCGCACAGCGGCGCGTACCGGCGACGCAGGAACTCCGAGACCGTCGTCACCCGATTCTTCAGGTAGACCGGAATGAAGAACACGATCAGCAGGGTATAGACGGGCAGGCTGCACCATTCCCAATTGGCGATGGCCAGCCCGCTCTTGTAGGCCGCCCCCACCGTGCCCACGATCTGCTCGCTGGATACGCTGGTCGAGACGAAGGCCGAGCCGATGATCCACCACGGCAGTCGGCCAGAAGCCAGGAAGTAGCCGCGGGCCGTCCGATCCTGGTTGCGCGCCGCCCGCAGGCCGACGGCCACCACAAGCACGCCCGATACCACGATGATCGCCAGGTCTACGGCGGATAGCGAGAAACCCGGTGAATCCATCAGGAAGACCCTCATAATCCGCGTTTGTGGCCAGCAGCCAGGCGGACTGTTGGGGCTTCATGATACACCCAGCCGGCCCGGGGGCCAGGGCTCCCTCGCAAAAACCATCGAAATCCACTTCCCGCAGGCGGGAAAACCGGTATCATAGGCCCCCCTGGCGGGTCACCCGTTCGAAGTGCCAAGGCCAACGGGAATACGAGCCCCATCGGGGCCCCTTTCAAACGGACGAGTCAAATGCACCTGCAGTGGATCGACTGGCTCATCGTCGCGGCATCATTGCTGATCTGTTTCGTTCCCGCGCTCTTCTTCGGCAAACGTGCCGGAAAGAGCACGTCGGAGTTCTTCGTTTCCGGCCGATCCGTCCCCTGGTGGCTGGCGGGCCTGTCGATGGTCGCCACCACCTTCAGCAGCGATACGCCCAACCTGGTCACCGACATCGTTCGCCGACAAGGTGTGGCCGGCAACTGGTGCTGGTGGGCCTTCGTGCTCACCGGCGTTGCCACCGTCTTCTTCTACGCCCGTCTGTGGCGGCGATCCGGAGTCATGACCGATCTCGAGTTCTATGAACTCCGCTACTCCGGCAAGGCCGCCGGCGTCGTGCGGGGTTTCCGCTCCGTCTACCTGGGTCTTTTCTTCAACTGCTTCATCATGGCCACGGTGAACCTGGCTGCCGTCAAGATCGCCAACGTGCTCTTCGGCCTCGACCGCTGGCAGACGCTGCTCATCGTCGGCCTGCTGAACGTCGTCTTCGCCGCCCACTCCGGCCTGTGGGGCGTGCTCGTGATCGATATGATCCAGTTCTTTATCAAGATGACCGCGGTGATCGCAGCCGCCTATTTCGCCGTCAAACAGGTCGGAGGCCTCGGCGTGATGGTCGATTCGCTTTCAGCCGCCCGACCGTCGCCGGACGGCAAGTCCATCCACTTCCTGAATATCCTGCCCGATTTCACGAGCAACTGGGACCTGGCGCTGGCCGTCTTCGTTATCCCCATCGCCGTCCAATGGTGGGCGGTCTGGTATCCGGGGGCCGAACCGGGCGGCGGAAGCTACATCGCACAGCGCATGCTCGCATCCAAGTCGGAAAAGGATTCGCTCGGGGCCGTCCTCTTCTTCAACGTCGCCCACTACGTCCTGAGACCCTGGCCGTGGATCATCACCGGCCTGTGCTCGATTCTCATATACCCGGAACTGTCCGACATTCAACAGGCTTTTCCCGATCTCGACCCCGAACTGCTCGGACACGACATCGCGTTCCCAGCCATGCTCAAATTCCTGCCGGTTGGGTTTATCGGCCTGATGGTCGGCGGCCTGATCGCAGCCAATTCCTCCACAATCCTCACCCACCTGAATTGGGGCGCGTCCTACCTGGTCCACGATTTCTACCAGCGGTTCATCAACAAAGGGGCCAGCGAGAAGCACTACGTCCTTGTGGGCCGGCTCACGACCGTCGGATTGTTCATTTGTGCAGCCGGTACCGTCTATGTGTTGGATACCGCCAAGGATACCTTCGATCTCATCCTGCAAGTCGGCGCCGGTACCGGCCTGCTGTATCTGCTCCGCTGGTTCTGGTGGCGGATCAACGCCTGGTGCGAGGTCGTCGCCATGATCAGTTCGTTCGCCGTCTCGATCGCGCTCCTGATCGCCAAGAAGAACGGTTACGGCTTCGGAACGCACCTTGAGCTGCTCTTCACCATCGGGGTCACCACGGCCTGCTGGCTGATCACCGCGTTGATCACCCCACAGACCGACCGCAAGGTGCTCATCGAGTTCTACCGCAAGGTCAGACCGTTCGGGCCCGGCTGGGAACGCATCCGAAGGGAGGCCGGCATCTCTGACGCCGAACTGGCTGAACATGCCCGACACGAGAACATTCCGCTCGCACTACTCGGCTGGGTCGCCGGCTGCGTCGTGATCTGGTCTTCCCTGTTCGCCGTCGGCAATTTCCTGTACGGGCGCACGAACTACGCCGTCGGCCTGCTGGCCGTCTTTGTCATCAGCGGCCTGGTCCTGCTCCGCGTGATCAACCGGCTCTGGAACAGCGGCTCAGCCGGCCAGGCGACCCACCAGGCTTCCGGCACCATGTAAGATCGGACAGTCCGAGCGCCGCGCCCCTCCCTCCACAACCTGGAGCGGCCCGCAGTGACTGTCTCGATCTCGGGACACGCCGTTTGGGTGTAATCGCCGCCTCTTTTGGGCCCATAGGATGGTCCGGTCGGCCGCCACCCCGCCCAAATGGGGGGCGGGGACGGTCTGCCTTGGCGGTCAGCCCGCCTTTGATAAAGAAGCGCTTGACCGGGATTGACCGGTTAGATATAATTGACTAAAATGGTCGTCATTATAGGCGACCGGGCCTGCTCGGGATCGGTCGCCAGGAGCGGGCGTATCCCTCTGAGTCAGTGGGTCACCACCCAAGGTGAGCAGACCGAACGGCGAGCCGAGGGGGTCGACTGGAATGGTTTGACCTTTGTTGTTAATACGCCTAACCACGTCAGCTTATCAAACGGCGCGACCTGCGAGGCCGAAGCTGTCTTTTTCGCCACAGGCCGCAGCCCGAACACAGAAAACCTGGGGCTGGATGACATTGGGGTGGCGGTAGATAAGCGGGGCTACATT
>JAPKGY010000128.1 GCA_026647385.1 Phycisphaerae bacterium
CCGATTCGGGCGTGGACGTCGTGATGCTGCAGGACGGCGTGGGCGCACAGGGGCGCGACGACGACCTCCTGGAGATCGTGCGTTACTTCCGCGAGATGCGCGACGCCTGCATGACCGCGGGCTGCGAGTTTTGGGCGGACCTGGAATGCTTCAAGCTCGTCGGCCGGGAGGGCAAGGGCAAGATGTTCGAGGCTGCCGACGCCGATCGCATCGGCTGGCAGATGGCGATTGAAGCCCCGTTCGTCCGGAAGATGATCACCTTCGATTTCTTCCACTACATGAGCCCCTACCGCAACGACGCGACGAAACGGCTGTACGCGGACTATATGGAACGATACGTCAAGCGCGCCTGGCGGCCGACGCTAGGGCGCGGGCCGTCGATCGCGACCGACTTCGCGTATTACCACGACCGATCGCCGGAGAGCATCGCATCAGAAATCCGGGCGAACGGATACGGAGTCGTTCACTGGGTGGTTGTCGCGGAAAGCATGGTCGATCCGGCCCTGCTGGCGGCGCTGCATCGCGAGCGGATCGGCGTGTGGTACATGACGTTCGGGAACGGGACCTACTCGACAAAAGACATGCCGCCGGACTGGAAATCGTGGAAGATGGTGTTGCGAAGGGACCTGGCGGGCCAGTCGGCCGACGACGGATACACCCGGCTGTGTCTGAACCATCCGGGGTACCGCGCCTGGCGCAAGCGGCACATCGCCGAAACGATGCGGCGTCTCCCATTCGACGGCGTGGAGATCGCCGAGCCGCACTGGCCCGAGTATCCGGGGATCGAAAGCCCGGCCTACGCCTGCTTCTGTCCGCAATGCCTGGCGGCCTTCCGCAAGATGTTCCCCGAGGAGAAGGCTCTGCCGGATATCCTGCACGGGGATTCGCCGCTGAGTCCGAAGAAGAACCCCGAACTGTGGAAGAAGTGGCTGACGTTTCGACAGGCGAGCCTCACGGACTTTCTGAACGACCTGGTCAATGGGAAGGGCGGCCTGCGCGAGACCGTGCCGCACGCGAAGGTCGGGGCGTGGTCACTCGTCCTGCGGGACGGCGTGCAGCGCGTGCGCGAGGATAATGGCGAGGACGCGGAAGAGATCGCCCGCGTCGTGAAGCCGGACCTTTATACCCTTCAGACGAACTGGCCCGATTGGCTCGTGGCCGACCTTCAGCCGGACTACGTCAAAGACTACCAGCCGTTTATCGAGCAGATTCGCAAGGCCGACCCGAAGATGCCGATCCTGATCCAGGCGGACACCGGATCGAACAAGGACAATCGCCGGAGTTGGTCGTGGATCGAGGATTTCGAGCGCGCAAGCTGGAAGCTGGGCGCGACCAGCACCACGTTCTACGAGTACTTCATCGGCCTGTACATGTACACGGACCCGCCGAAGGTGACCGAGGTTCGCCGGGAAGGCCGACAGGTCGCACTCATATTCAACAAGCGGCTCGATCCGGCGTCGGCCGGCGACCCGGCGCACTACGAACTCGACGAGGGAAAGGTGGCCGGCGTGAAGGTGGACGGCAACCGGGTCCTATTAGCGATAAGCGACGCCCGGTCTGGACGTCGCTATACGCTGAAGGTGAAGGAGATATCAGATGCCGCCGATCGCCGACTGATCGGCAACCAGCCCCGCACACTCCTGGGCCTGCAGACCGTTCGCTTCCGCTACTGAGCACCGGCCGGCAGAGGGCATGAAACAAACGTTGGACCAGCGCTGAAGGGGCGAGCCCGAACCAAACCCGATCCCAAAACTCGAGGCACGCGAGGACGACCTCCCCAGACCATCCCGCCAGGCTTCGAGTTTGACTTTGGTCATCGGTACACTCCTGAGCGGGCAGCCCAATCCACCCGCTGTCGACGCCCAATCCCTTACGCGCTCCCGTGACTCTGGCTTTATATCTGGCATGCCCTGTTCCAGCCAACACCGAAGATCTCTGTTTATTCACAAATCGTTCACGGAAAATGACTTACATATAACAAACTCATGTGACTTAATGGCTCTAGGGGATAATCTTTCTGGCTGCCGACGGCCAAAAGGCTGAATCCGTGGCTGTATACAGCCATTGTCGACAAAATGTCGTCTATCGGACTTCAGACGAAGCTGGCCGGGTCAACGCCTGGCCGGTGAGCACCGGCGATCGCCCACTTTCACCGACCTCGGGCCAATGAAGCGAGGGGCCCCCAGGAGATCCCCCCCCTTGCCCTCACGGAGCCGTCGTTGGGGGCGAATCGGTTC
This sequence comes from Phycisphaerae bacterium, assembly GCA_026647385.1. Taxonomy (GTDB): domain Bacteria; phylum Planctomycetota; class Phycisphaerae; order UBA1845; family PWPN01; genus JAPKGY01. The sequence continues at coordinate 2,238 of JAPKGY010000128.1, forward strand.
CCATCATCGGCGTCCAAGGCAGGCATCCGCCGACTTTCGCGACTAATATCGAGGGTCGCGCGAGGAGCGACTCTGGTCGATGCTTCGATCGGTCCAGTTGCCGGCGGTTGCGAGTGCGTGTCATGAACCACGACTTGACTGTGAAATCGCATATCCTGAGAGATCATCGTCTGGCCGGCTGGCACGAGAGGATCGTCGGGCGCTGGCACTACCGCGACCTGGTGGCGGACCCGGCATGGCGCGACGGATGGATCAGTTTCGACACGGTGAGGTTCAACCCGGACGACAACCGGATCTACTGCGGGCTCAACTCCATCGACGGGGATCTGCTGTACCGGTTTGATCCGCGGACCGGCCAATTCGCCAGTCTGAACACTCGCCGCTGGACCGACCGGTTCGACGTCAAGATCCACCGCACGCTACTTCATAATCCGACGGATCATTGCCTGTACTTTGGCACATCCATGCTGCACGACGTCGACGAACAGCCGCATGCGGGCGGCGGCAAGCTGGTGCGTTACGATCCGGCCGCCGACGCTTACCACATCCTCGGGACGCCCGCACCCATGCTCTACATCCAATCCATCGCGGCGGACTTCGAGCGCGGCTGGATCTGCGGCTTCACGTACCCGGCGGAGGGCTTTTTTGAGTTCAACCTGCGAACGCTCACAGGCCGGATGGTCGCCTGGACCGGCAACGCGATGATGATGTCCCAGCCGCACAATCCGGTCGTCGACCGCGAGGGGTGGTTCTGGGGGACTTACGCCGAGACGCGGGCGTGGGACGAGATTCTCACCGAAACGCCCATCCGACTCTTCAAGTATCACCCCGAGACGCGTCGGCTTGTCTGCTTCGATCACGGACTGTCCCGCCGCGACGATCCGGACCAGCTTTTGCCCGATCCCGCCAAGCCGCCCGGTATCGATTCTTTGCTGGCCGAGACCCGCCATCGGAATGATTACGGTTTCTGCGACAGCCTGGTGTTTGACGGAGCGCGGTACATCTACGCCGGAACGGTGGCCGGCGTCCTGTGTCGAATCGATACCCACACCGATGGGGTGGAGAAGATCGCTCACGTGATGGCCACCGGCCGGTTCCCCGCGCTGGCGCTGGCCGACGACGGCACGCTGTACGGCGCGGGAGGCATGAAAGGCAGTACGCAGGTGATCCGGTGGCGAGCCGGTGCGCGCCGAATCGACGGTTTTTTCAACCTCCGCGACCCGAGCATCGACGACGGGCCTGCCCGGATCCACGATCTGGCGGTCGACCGCAACCACGTGCTCTATCTCGCGGAAAACGACAACCATCAACGTTCCAGCTATCTCTGGACCGCGGAGTTGCCCTGACCGGCCACACGAGGCTTCTCGGCGGGATGGGCCCGGGTCCGGCCGAGGGCTGTTTTCAACGTTCCATTCGCACTCAGTTCGATCAGTTGATCCGCGAGCAATTCGCTGTAGAGTCTTGCGCCGCGCCGGTTCAGGTGGGCGGTATCCGCGTAGAGGGTGGCGTCGCGCAGGACCGGCGTATTCTCGGTAGTCATGATGACGTGGGGGACGCCCCGTTTCGCCCCGAGGTCGGTCACCTCGCTCAACAAACGCTTTCGCACCGGGTCCAGTCGGCCATCCGGCGTCCACCGCGGACCGGTCGCCAGCACGACGTCAACGCCCGACCGCTTTGCGGACTCGATTACCTCCACCAGCAGTTGCTTGAGGAACGGGTCGTTCTCCGGCGGCGCCCCGGACGTTCCCGCTTCGATCCGCAGGGCTTCGACCTGCGCCGTGTCCGGATTGAACTGTCGGTCCAACGGCGAGAAGCCGCCCACCAGGGTGTTCGTCTCCATGAGGTTTTTGAAGATGCCGAGGACTTTGCCGTTGAACCGGAAGGACCGCGACAGTGCGTACTTGAGCGGCTCGAAAGTGCCCCGGCGATGGATCATCTCCCGGACCACCGGCGACTCGTCGATGAAGGGTGACAGGGTCGCGATGCGGTCGTAGTCGTCCGGTGACATCACCAGCGTTCGCCCGTCGATATTGATGATGAACAGTCGCGGCGGACAGGTCCGAAGAAGCAGGTCAGCCACTCCGCGAACGTAAGGCATGCCCTGGCCGTCGCAGCCGGCGTTGTACACGGAGAGTCCCAGCCGTTCGCTCAGGACGGCGGAATCCATATGATGCCATGCCCGCGAGCTGCCCAGGACGACGGCGTCCGCCCGCTCCGCCAGCGCGCGGTTGACCATCCCTCCGGTCATCTCGCCGGTCTGCGTTCGGCGGAAAGCGGCATCCAGCGCCACGTAGAGCCCGCGATCCAAAACGATCAGGAACCCGAGGAAGGCAATCGCCGTCATGCATTGTCGTCGACTCATACCCGAACACCCGCGCCGTCAGAACTGGAAGTAGATAAACTGCGTTTTCCCGTCGACGCCGAACAGGACGATCGCAAACAGGATGAACGCGCACACCCCCCACCGCACCGGGAGCACCTGGCGGGCCAGCATTTCCTGGACCGGCCCTCGCGTCTGAAGCAGTTGGACCGCCAGGAGTACCAGCAACCCCAGCGATCCGTAGGCCATCGTCGGCACATCCAGGAAAGGCTGCGGCCATCCGGTCGCCAGATGCGTCAGGATGTGAAACGAATCCTGAACCGTATTCGACCGGAAGAAGACCCAGGACAGACAGACCAGATGGAACGTGACGAATACGCGGATCGCTCGAACCAGACCGGCCGGCAAGCCCAGTCGCTCGACGAGTCGATCCCGCGCGGGCAGGGTGAGCTTGGACACACAGAGCATAACCCCCTGCAGCGTTCCCCAGATCACGAACGTCCAGGCGGCCCCGTGCCAGACGCCGCCCAGCAGCATGGTGATCATGAGGTTCAGGTACATTCGAGGCACGCCGAGGCGGTTGCCGCCGAGGGGGATGTAGAGGTAGTCGCGCAACCACGTCGAAAGCGAAATGTGCCACCGCCGCCAGAAGTCCACGATGGTCGTCGCGAAGTAAGGCCGCCGGAAGTTCTGCATCAGGTCGAAGCCCATCACCCGGGCCGCGCCGATCGCGATGTCGGAGTATCCCGAGAAATCGCAGTAGATCTGGAACGCGAAGAAATAGGTCGCCAGCAGGTACGAAGGCCCGCCGTGCTCCGGCACGTTGTTGTAGACGCTGTTGACGTAGATGGCGAGGCGGTCCGCGATGACCACTTTCTTGAACAGTCCCCACCCCATCAACTGCAGGCCGCTCCAGGCCCGTGCGGCATCGAACTTGAACGTCTGGCGGAACTGGGGCAGCAGATGGGTGCCCCGCTCGATCGGACCGGCCACCAACTGGGGGAAGAAGGACACGTACAGGGCGTACAGGCCGAAATGGCGCTCCGGCTGCATCTGCCCGCGGTACACGTCGATCGTGTAGCTCATCGACTGGAACGTGTAGAACGAGATGCCGACCGGCAGCAGCACATTGAGGTGCGGGATTTCGATCGGCACGTCGAGGTACAGGCCGACGGACCGCAGCGAGTCGGTGACGAAATTGAAGTACTTGAACGAGAAGAGCATGCCGAGGTCGGCAACGACGCTGACGATCAGAAACAGCTTGCGGACAGACCGCCTGTCGGTGCGAGCAATCTGAAGCGCGCAACAGTAGTCCACGGTGGTGGTAATCAGGATCAGGATGCCGTACTCGGGCCGCCAGCACATGTAAAAGAAGTAGCTGGCGGGCAGCAGCAGGCACCATCGCAGCCGCGGCGGCGTGAGAAAGTGAAGCGGCACCACGACCGCGAAGAAGACGGCGAACAACATCGAGTTGAAGGTCATCCGCCCAAGTTCCTCTGAGGCGATGCCGCCCACGAATCCGGACGCACATCGGGCAACCGCCGCCGCGCGCGATCCCCGCCACCCAACCGGCGAAACCCCGCGGGCGAAACGGCGGTTATCGTATCCGGACCGCCCCGTCCGTCCAACGGGGCGGTCGATCCGGTCCGCTAAGACGAGGTCTGGGCGTGGGGGATTCCAGCCGGCATGGCCCATGTACTCGGCCTGCGGGCCCCCTTCGCACGCTCATTCAAAGCCACCGCCGGGACTTGTGTGGCCCAAACCAGGAAAGCAACAATTCGCTCGGGCTGAGCACAATTCGCCCCAACCTCCAGCAGTCTGGACAGCGAAATGAGATGATCTCCGGTTGTCGGGGAATCCTGTTCTCGTCGATCGTTCTTGCCAACTCATCCAACGAGATTGTTGACCGAACTATCTGGATAAGACCATCCTGCTCGGCGGATTTGACCCATTGCAGGTTCGTCATACTGAAGGTCTCAGCCGGCAGCCTCCAACACCGCTGCACCTCGCCATCCACATTAACCGGATTAACCCATCGCAAGCATATCCTGCAATGCTCGCGTCGATCACACAAGCGGGGGCTGCGCTCGCACTCTTCTTCCGACACCACCCCTAACCGTCGACTCGCAATACCGCGGGCGCATTTACTTCCACGGATCTCGTCCCATCGCTCTCTTGTCATACACATGTAAATGTGATTGCGGTCGCCGACTGGAAAACACGAGGGAAGAGGGCTCGGCAGGTCGGTCCGGCAAACATAATCCGCGATATACACACCACCTTGTTGAAGCATCGGCTCGCTGACGCTGATCGATCGTTGGCCGCACTCTCTGCAGACCACCCCACTTGCATCAAAACCTTTCACGCTGACGTAGGGTGTCTTGGAACGGGCTATCATTTCGAAGAACTCAAGCGTGCCCGATACTCCTGAACGCTGTACGGGCCGAAACTCGAACATCGCGAGCTCATGCGGCCTGAGCGCCGACAAAAACCGGCCGGAGAAGACGTAGATGGAATTGCGAATCGGCCCCCTCACGAATCCGCCGTCCACATCGGATGGGGCAACGTCCACAAACATGGCATGCTCGGTTCGCTCGCCTATTCCCATCCCGCATGCTGCGCAGAGCCCTTTGGTGTACATGGGTCCAACGAGGTTCCTTCGTCCTGTCATAAACAGCGAGCCGGCTATCTTTTCCAGCCATGCCCAGCGAAAGCCATCATGCAGCTCAAGTATCTCATCGCCCCAGATCAGGAACAGTTCCGGGTGCATGAACTTCTCGACCGCCGCCGGAGCGGGCAACGGTGGATCATATTCAGGCACCACGGGAATGACTGCATCGAGGTCCCCGGCCGATTCCATAATGGCATCAATCAGTGCATCCTCCGCCGCCTCGTACGTTCTTCCCTCGCCGAAGACTTTTGGCCGACCCTTTACCCAGAGCCGCCAACCCTGTTCGGTTTCCCGCCACTTGCAGATGATGACATTGGTATCCATGGATGCACAACGATATGCCAGATCGTGTCACCCATCA
>JAPKGY010000129.1 GCA_026647385.1 Phycisphaerae bacterium
CAGCAGCGCACCGATCGTCCAACCCACCGCGGCCGGCGCAATCTCGTTGCCCACCGACCGATCCGGCGGCCAGTTGTTCGTATAGGTCAGATCCTGGTCGGACCGGTTCGTTCCCGCGCACCAGGCCGTCCAGAAGAAAAAGTCCGCCACCGCCCGCCGCTCGGCGGCGTCGTCGATCACCCGCGGCACGATGTTCGCGTCGGGCACGCCCTCGCGGAACACCTGCTCGTAGTGCTCCCGGATCTGGTTCCATGCATGGACCTGCGAGGCCGTCAGCGTCAACGTGTCCGAGGCCTCGTCGTACCGATTCTGCTTCAGCTCCTGGATGACCTGATAGCCGATTTCCCGCTGCTGAGGCTCGGACAGATCGGCGTAACTCGCATTCAGCTCCGCCCGCGCGCGGAAGTCACGCATGGATTGGCCGATGCGATGCAGGGTATCCGCGGTAAACTCCGTACCACGATACGTGCCATGGCCCCACACCGAACCGAGATCCATCAGACCGTACTTCTGCCAGACCGCCTGCCCCGCAAGAATGTCCTCCCGATCGAACAGCAACTCCCCGGTGTCTCGAGCCACCACTTTCCCGGGATAAGGCGGCGCCGCCTCGTAGGTGTACCACCCGCCCCCCAGGGTGATCGCGATGGCTGCCACAATGCTGCCGACAAACAGAATCTTCAGACCACGCCCGATCATGATTGAATCTCCTTGTCCAGATCGCTCCGACCCGACCGACAGGACGTTCGCGCACCACGCCCGTCATTACCTGGATCTACACATCCAGTTTAACGCACCCCAGCCGAAAAGTCAACCTGAATATCCAGGTTAACGGCGGGCCCGCCCCAGTTTTCCATGGGAGCATATGGATGGACCCTCTGCCCCGGCCTCAGCACATCCCCGCAAAAGCCTTTTTTTCTGAAGGCGTAGGCCCGGAGGACTTGCACCCAGGAGCCTATCAAAAAAGTCGGGCCCGACGGAATTCCGCCGGACCCGACGTATGGGCTCATTTCAGCGGGAAAAGGGATGGTTCAGGGCCCGCCGTCCGCTGCCACGGCGGGCCGTCGGCCGACACGAGCCGTCCCTACGGACAACTGGTCCCCGTCCCGATGAAACCTCGGATCGCAACGTAGTCCGAGGTATTGATCGCCCCACTGCGGTCCACGTCGAAACGGGCGTTCGTGGACGAAGCCGCCTGTCCCATCCGGCCACGAACGGATACATAGTCGCTGGTATTCACGGCGCCGTCGTTGCTCGCGTCGCCGCGCAGCGCCCGAACGTGTACGTCGCTGTCGCCGTCGAGCGGCTCGCCGCCGATCGTGGTGATGCCGTCGGTCGTGTTCTCGACCATAACGTGCAGACAGGCCGCGTTCGGCACACCGGTCAGGTCGATGGTCAACTGGTTGCCGACAACCGACAGCCCCGTCATCGTGCCCACGTTGATCAACGCCTCATCTCCCGGATCCAACGACCCGTCGTCCGCCACGATGTCCTCGCTGAAGGACAGCACCAGCCGGGTCGGTCCGCCGGCTCGCGATTCGCTCGCAGCCCCGGACGGCGGATCCAGCGGGAGAACGATGGGCAACGGACTCGGGGGCGTCGTGGCGTGATCCTTGATCGAGACCGCCCCGGTCAGAATCAACGGCGGGCAAGGCGGCGGGACCTGCAAGACGTTCGTCCAAAGTTCGAACGCCATGTTGATCCGGTGCGGGAACGGGCACACTTCCTTGGCCAGCACCCACGGTCCGTACAGCCAGGGCAGATGCGGCGGGCACTGACTCAGCGGTGGGCACGGTCCGGTCACCAGCGCCGTCCCCCGAGTCAGCTTGCTCTGAACCGCAGGCCGTTTGCCGGCCTCGTTCGCCGTCGCGTGCCAGCCCCAGAAATTGCCCAGCGCGATGTTCGGGGTCGGTATCGGATCGCAGCAAATCGAGCCTGGAGTGTGCTCGTACGTGGTACCGACCACCGCCTGGATATCGAGGTTGTACCAGAAGCACCGATGCTCGTAGAACGCCTCCGGCTGGGCCGGGCACCGGTGCGGATGGGTCACCGGCAGCCGAATGTCCGGCCAGCTCTCGATCAGGCAGCACTGACTGATCTCAACCACGTACTCGAACACCGGATGACCGTCGCACGGGAATAAAGTCGGAACCGGCGCGATCTTCACCGCCCGCGCCGGCGCGAAGTACAGACCGAGCGGCGGATGCGGAGGAGCCCCCGCCGCCTGATGGACGATCGGACGATGGAAGCTGATGAACCAGCCGTCGATCGCATACGGCGGCTGCCCGAAGCCGCCAAACTCCGCGGGCACGTACTCTTGATTCAGGTACGACCCCCACCACCGCACGCTGGTGATCGGGCGGCCATCCGATCGGAAATCATCCGCCACGACCACGTTCGGCTGTTGCGGGCCGTTCGGCGTGATCCAGACGTTCGAGGCGACATCCTCGCGCTCCGGGCTCGGCGGCTGACGCCACTTCGGCACCTGGCCGCAACCCGGAATCGGCGTGTGGATGCAACCCAGCACCGGATTGCAGGAGTCCGCCGTACACGGATCGCCGTCGTCGCAGTTCACCAGCGTATAGATGCAGCTGCCCGTGGCCGGGTCGCACTGATCGATCGTACAGGCGTTGGCATCGTCACAGTTCACCGGGATGTGTACGCAGCCGCCCGCGGCCGGATCGCAGAGGTCGATCGTACACGGGTCGCCGTCATTACAATTGACCGGTACGTGGATGCAGCCGAACGCCGGATCGCATGAATCCTTCGTGCACGGGTCGCCGTCATCGCAATTGACCGGCGTGTGGACGCAGAGCCCCGTCGCCGGGTCGCAACGGTCATCCGTGCAGGAGTTGTTGTCATCGCAATCCACCGGGGTGTGAACGCACCCGGTCGCGGGATCGCACGTATCCAGCGTGCAAGGATCGCCGTCGTCGCAACTCACCGGGAAGTGCAGGCAGGCACCGGTGGCCGGATCGCAGATGTCGATCGTGCAGGCGTCGCCGTCATCGCAATCCTGGTCCGTCTGGCACAGGCAGTCACAACGGAATCCGCCGCTGCTGTTGGGATAGGCCTTGCAGTTCGGCGTGCCGTCCGGGCAGAGCCCGTTGCAGAAGGGCAGCGCCCCCGGAATCAGGTGCAGTTGGCAGTCTTCAACGCCGCGGCAATCGCACTCGGTGATGACGAACTGCCCCACGGCGTCGATTCCCCATGCGACGGGTTCGCATTTCTTCGTAAGGTCCGGACAGGTGCCGACACAGCTCTGCCCGTCCGGCGCGGGCCGACATTCCTGAGGTTGGTCGCGACAGTCGCAACAGATCGTCAGCGTGCCATTGGGGTTCGTGGTGACGGTCTTCTCGCAAATCGCGCCCGGCGGACAGATCCCGACGCAGTCCGGCTGCGGGGCCGGCGTACCACTCTGGATCCGGATCGTACCGGTCGTCGATCCGGACATGCCCCCCAGCGGACCGCCGGGGGCCCCCACGAAGTCGATCCGGTACGTGATGTCGAAGAAACTGTCCACGTGCCAATCGCCGCCCGGCAACCTCGTGAGGGTCGTATGCCCCGGGCTCGGCAGGCCGAGGCCCGTCCCCGCGGTAACCCGAAGCAGATCGAAGTCCGGGTCCCCCGGAGGCAACTGCCCCTGCATCAGGAACATGTCCGTGTCAAAACTCTGCACCGGATCGCCTGGGCTCCGCGGGCCCGCGTGGGCCTGGCACTGAACCACCATCTGGAGGTTCCGGCTATAGCCGCCCAAACTCCCCGTGCCGGTCATGGGCAGATGCAGAATCGACTTGTAAACCTCGACCTCCCCGCCTAACGGCCCGCCGGGCGTGCGGCTGATATCGAAGAACACATCGAAAAAGGAATCAATCGCGATCTCCGTCCCGGGAGGCAGCCCATCCACGATGTGCATATCCCCGCTCGGACTCAGGTACATACACCCGACGGGAGGCAGGTCCGCCGTCCCCGAGCCGTTGTCCGGGACCACGCAGGCCCCCAGCACTTGCGAGACGACGTGACATTCCTCCACCTTGCGACAATCGCAGCTTTCCACCCACGTCTGCCCGGTGGCCGGGTCGAATCGCATGCACCGGGGGATGCACTCATCCCCCGCGACCAGACACTGCGTCGGGCGACAAGCCTTGTGATCAGAGGTGGGGAGACAATCGACCGTCTGCGCCTGCACTCCAGCCAAAGGCCAAAAAACAACCACCCCAAGCAGAACGAGAGTACCCGATACCATCCATTGTCTCACTTCGCGCGTCATGTCTCCGTTCCTCCTCAGTTTTCGAACAAATAGAATTGTTTCGGTCCTCTTTCTTTTCGTCAGCAGGCGCACCGCGCGCCGGCGACAAAGGCTGATTTACGATTTGCGAATACTTCTTGAGGGCGTACCACCCCCACCCTTCCCCCCATCAGCCGTTCCCGTCGCATAGGCCCTTCAACGCTCCCCCGGAACGGCCGACTCATACGAAGGCCTACGAAATGCTTATCTGACTATAGTCCAATAGTCCCCCAAAGAAAACCACCATTGCAATAATTCGTGTATTGCATCAAAAACGGGCGCGTAGTGCATCTCGTCGCGCCACTGAATTGGGCCAGTTGTACAGTTGGTCTTATTTCACAGCCACGTCCCATAAGCTAACTCGCCTGCCCATCGGAGCTTGGAGCACACCGGGGGACCGAACTCGCGCGCGGGACCGGACGGCGGTTGGCGGGATTGGCATTCGCATGCCCTCTCAATTACGATATGTCGCCCGGCGCGGCGCCCCGCGGGATTCGGGTATATACGGGCGTGCGGAGTCCACGATATGGCCGATGCGATAAGCACCATCAAGGGCGAACTGATCGTCAAGAAGCAGCGTTTCGCCATCCTGGTCAGTCGATTCAACGAGTTCGTCTCCGCCCGGCTACTGGACGCGGCGGTCGATACGCTCGAGCGCCACGGCTGCCCGGCGGCGAACATCACCGCGGTGTGGGTGCCGGGGGCATGGGAACTGCCCGCCGTCGCCCGTCAGGTGGCATTGGGTGGCCGGTTCGATGCGGTTATCTGCCTCGGCTGTGTGATCCGAGGTGAGACACCCCACTTTGATTACGTCGCCGGTGAAGCTGCCAAGGGGATCGCCCAGGTCGGGCTCGAGGTCCGGCTGCCCGTGGTGTTCGGAGTCCTGACGGCCGACACCCTGGAGCAGGCGATCAACCGGGCGGGGGCCAAGGCCGGCAACAAGGGCGCCGACGCGGCCATCACCGCCATTGAAATGGTCAACTTGTTTGCCCAGTTGGAGGCGCAGAAGAAGTAACCCCCGTTCCTCCTTCCGAGAACAATGAAACAATCACGACATCAGGCCCGAACCGTCGCCCTGCAGGGCCTCTATCAACTGGACGTGACCAGGAGCCCCGCCGATGCGGACGTGGCGGCCCTGCTCGCCCCATGGCTGACCGAAGCGAACCTCCAGGGCGAGGCCCGAGACTACGCCCGCCAACTCGTGACCGGGGCCTGGACGAACCACGAGCGTTACGATCAGTTGATCGCCGGTGCATCCGACCACTGGGACGTGGGCCGGATGGCGGTCGTGGATCGGAACATCCTGCGATTGGGCTTGTACGAACTGATCGAAAGACCGGACGTGCCCGCCCGGGTCATCATTGACGAGGCCATCGAGCTGGGCCGATCCTTCGGGGCGGCGGAGACGCCGCAGTTCATCAATGGCGTCCTGGACGCCATCTGGAAGCGAGACCCGGCGTGCCAGGCAGCCCGGGCGGCGAGGGAGGCGCAGGGGAGATAGACCAGGGACTCATGAACGAATGTCTAATGACGAATGCCTGATGTCTAAGGAATGACGAAATCCGAATGACCAATGAATGTCGAAATCCGAATGTCGAATTTCGTCTTTCGCCATTCATTGGTCATTCGGATTTCGTCATTCGACATTCGTCCGCCCAGCCCCGGATAATCGCTCGACCTCTCTCGACATCGCGGGGCGCCGACGCAACCGAGGGTCACCATGGGACTGTTCGATCGTCTGAAACAGGGTCTGGCCAAGACCCGCGACAAGATCTCGCGGAGTTTCCGATCGCTCCTGCCGTTCGGGCGGAAGATCGACGATGCGCTCCTCGACCAGCTCGAAGAGACCATGCTGGCTGACGACATGGGACCAGCCGCCACCGCCCGACTCATCGAGGAAATCCGCGTCGCTTACAAGGCCGGCGATATCTCGGAAACCCAGGAGATCATCCCCTTCCTGCAGAGACGGGTGGTGAACTATTGGCCGGAGGCGGATCGCCAACTGCGTCTGGCACCCTCGGGGCCGACCGTCGTCATGGTCGCGGGCGTCAACGGATCGGGCAAGACCACGAGCGTCGCCAAGCTGTGCAGCTACTTGAGCAAGCAAGGCAGGAAGGTGATCCTCGCCGCCTGCGACACCTACCGGGCGGCGGCCGTCGCCCAACTGACCGAGTGGTCGAACCGGCTCGGCGTGCAGATCGTCAAACACGACCAGGGAGCCGACCCCGGCGCGGTGGCGTACGACGCGTGCGAGGCCGCCCTCGCCCGCGGGGTCGATTTCCTGATCATCGACACTGCCGGCAGGCTCCACACCCAGGAAAACCTCATGCGCGAGCTGGGCAAGATCCAGCGCGTCATCCAAAAGAAGTTTCCGGACGGCCCGCACGAGGTCCTGCTGGTCCTCGATTCGACGATCGGACAGAACGCCATCAACCAGGCGAAGATCTTCAGCCAGCACGTGAACGTCACCGGCCTGTTCCTCGCCAAACTCGACGGCTCCGCCAAGGGCGGCATCGTCATCGGCATCCACGACCAGCTCAACATCCCCGTCAAGTTCGTAGGCCTCGGCGAAACCCCGGACGACATCGAACCGTTCGACCCGGCAACCTTCGTACAGGCCCTGTTCGCCGAACAAACGGATTAGTCACTCGGTCGCCGCGGGCGTGCAGTGTGCGCGCAGGTTGGCGTACGGACATCTTGCCCGGGAAGACACAGCCCGGGACCGGCGGCCTGGACCAGACCGATCAGTCCAGCAGGTTCGCCGGGCGGGGTGGTCAGATTCGGAGCCGAGGACCCCTCATCGAGCCCCCGTCCGTACGGAGTCGCCACGGCGAAAAACCCTAACCTTCACCAGACTTGAACAGGGGCGCGACGGGTACTCGGGTCATTCGTGCTTTACATGCCGGTCGGTGGCCGGCCCGCTGGGTCTGCCTGATGGTTCAGGCCGACCAGCAACCGGCATGCCTAGTGGCATTCTTTGTGGAAAGGGTATGGCGGCGGACCGATCAATGTGGTATAGTACAACGTTGAGTCGCGCGTTATTGCGCACAGGGCGCACCATCTCAACCACTCGACGGATCACCTGCCCCAGCGGGCGGAGGGAGAACATGATCAGAGGCACGATTATTGCCCCACGTTGTGGAGTCTGTCTGCTTGTAGCGGCCGCCGCCCTCGGCGCGGTCTGCTCCGCCGCCGGCGGCGCGGTGGAGTTGCTCGGCGTCATCGGACGGGGCGCCTTCGTCGCGGTCCGGCGCATCGTCGCGCCGCGTGCGTTGGGC
>JAPKGY010000013.1 GCA_026647385.1 Phycisphaerae bacterium
CGAAGCGCGCCTCACCTACCTGGGCGCGGGTAAAATTGCCGAAGAAGAAGGCTGCGCCGCTGTGGCCCTGCACGCCCGCACCGCCGCCCAGCTATATGGCGGCGCCGCCCCTGGCGACGTCAAACAACGGGCGGTGGTACGTGGACTGGGACATCCCCGGCCTCAAGAAGATCGAGGACCGGAACATCCCGACCCTTGCGCGAATGTATGCGCAGCGACCTTCGTTCTTCGGATGGTACATCAACTATGAGATTTACATGCCGTGGGACGAGCGCAGCCGCCAGGTTCGGGACATCTTCAATCACATCGGCCAGGTGACCCGGGCGGTCACGCCCAAAGCGAAGCTGACGATTTCGCCGTTCTTTCTGTCGGACAAGCAGCAGATCAACGGCCGGTTTCCCTGGGCCGAGCCCGCGGAGTACGCAGCCTACTGGACGGAAACGATCCGCCAGGCGGGGATCCACGTGGTGATGCTGCAGGATTCGGGCGACCTGCACTGCGCGTGCGTGCCGGTGCCGATGCGGATCGCTTTCTTCAACGCCATGGGGGAGGCCTGCCGGGCGAACGGGGCGGAACTGTGGGGCAACGTCGAGGCGGTCGAGGTGCCGTCGCCGGACATGGCGGATTACGCCCGACATGCCGACCAGTACCGCCGAGGGGCCTGGGCGTTCGACATGAAGCGGAACGCGTTCAAGCTGGACCTGGCCAGCCGATTCTGCACGAACATCGTCTCCTGGGGCTGGGAGTACTGGAACCCCGTTCGACCGCAGAGTCAAGTGGGCAACAGCAAGGATCACTACGCGGCGTACAAGGAGTATCATGCGCGCCTGCGAGACCGGGCCGTCCCGCGATCCGAGCCAAAGGGACAAGCCGGTTCTCGATAGCAAGACCCGGAGGCCGGGGACCGAGGAGGCGGCATCCGCCGATTACGCGGATTCCGCGGATCGAGCAGAGGGCAGCGGTCAATCGTAGCCCAGGTCGTGCAGGTGTTTTTCGGTCAGGCCGAAGTGGTGGCCGACTTCGTGGAGTACGGTCTTGCGGATCTGGTCGATCATCTGGCGGCGGGTGCGGCAGATGCGCTCGATGTTCCGCTGGTAGATCACGATGCGTTCGGGGTAGCGGTAAGGCTGGTCGACGTGGCGCTCGGTGAGCGGCGTGCCGTGGTACAGGCCGAGCAACTCGCGCGGGTCGCGGATGTCCATCTCCCGGCAGGTGGCTTCGTCGGGCATGTCCTCGATGTCGACGGCGATCTCGCGCAGGTAGCCGCGGAAGCCGTCCGGAATCGAATCGAGGGCTTCCTCCACGATATCCGCGAATGTCTCGTCGTCCAGGCGCATGGGAAAAGTCGCAAAGTCAAAACGTCAGGAAATCCAGTCCCGAGCCGAAATCCAGCCGGCTATTCGCCGAGGCGCCGTGCACGGATACAATGCGCCCGGTGCCTGATTAAAGGAGTATATCCCATGATGACGCTTCGACAAGCGACGCGGATGGGTGCGGCCGTGGTGCTGGTTGGGCTGGTCGGCGCGACGGGCTGCGGGCCGACGGCTTACAAGATCACACCGGTGCCGGCCCAGGAGGACCTGCGGGAAACCGTGGTGCTGAGCGAGGGCGGACTGTTTCCGGCCAAGATCGCGCAGATCGAGGTCGATGGGCTGATCATGAATCACCGGAGATTCTCGCTGTGGAGCGAAGGAGAGAACCCGGTTTCGCTGTTCCTGGAGAAGCTGGACAAGGCCTCTTCCGATCCGGCGGTGAAGGCGGTCGTGCTGCGGATCAATTCGCCCGGCGGCTCGGTGACCGGCAGCGACATGATGTACAACGAGGTGCTGGCGTTCAAGAAGCGGACGGGTCGGCCGGTGGTGGCGGTGATGATGGACGTGGCCGCCAGCGGGGGATACTACCTCGCGTGCTCGGCCGACGAAATCATCGCCCAGCCGACGACCGTGACGGGCAGCATCGGCGTGATCATGCAGACGGTGAGCTTCGCGGGAACGATGTCCAAGCTGGGCATCTCGGCGGACGCGATCAAATCGGGCAAGATGAAGGACGCCGGCTCGCCGCTGCGGCCGATGAAGCCGGAAGAACGCGAGGTCTTTCAGAAGCTCATCGATCAGTTCTACGGCCGGTTCGTGGCCGTCGTCACAGCCGGCAGATCGGGAAAACTGACCGAAGCCAGAATCCGCGAACTGGCTGACGGACGGGTATATTCCGCGCAGCAGGCGCTCGAACTCGGCTTCATCGACCGGATCGGTACGTATAAGGAGTCGCTGACGGCCGTCAAGGAGCGGATCGGAGCCAAACGCCTTTGCGTGGTGGCCTACCAGCGCCCGACGGACTACAAGCCGAACATCTACGCCGATACACCCGCGCCGGCGCCGCAGGTCAACCTGGTCAACATCCAGTTGCCGGAAGTGTGGTCGAATCCCGCGCCGCAGTTTCTGTATCTCTGGGCGCCGGGGCAGTAAGCGGCGAGAGAATGACCGTGGATTGACATGTAGATGCGGGGTACGGGGAGAAATGAAGACGCGCCGACCTGGAGACAAGGGAGCGCGGGGGCATGGGGACGCGCAGGGGATGCGGAGACGCGGGGCTTGCCGGGGTGGCCCCGGCGGATGCCCCCTGGGGTGAGACCGACTCATCAAATCAGCCCTTGAAGAGGGCGACGTGAGCTGACTCCGTTGGGCGTCACTTGCCGGCCGCTCACGCAGAGCACGCGTTGGTGGACAAAATGGGGACTGGCTTTGCCCGTATGGAATCTCCGGCCACGGGACGTTTTTGTTTTCAGGCAATGCCTGCTTCCTGGGGCATCGCTCCGTGGTGGTGCCTGTCCCCATTTTGCCCGCGGATTCGCTCGCGGCTGGCGAGTTACGCCCTACTCGGTTGGTTCGGTCTTCTTGCGTTCGCGCGGCGTGCGGGTCGTGTGCCGGGGTTTTTCGGAAGCGGCCGGCGGTTCGGAATCGGGAGGCGCCGATGCAGCGGATTCCTGGGAAGGCGCCAACTGCGTGGTGAGCGGCTTGCTCGTTCTGCCGCGGAGATTGAGGATCAACTCGACCTCGCCCGGCGTCTTGCCCAACTCTTTGGCGATCTCGATCGCTTTCATGCCGGCGTCGGCCAGTTCATAGACGATCTGATGTCGCAGATC
Organism: Phycisphaerae bacterium; assembly: GCA_026647385.1. GTDB lineage: Bacteria > Planctomycetota > Phycisphaerae > UBA1845 > PWPN01 > JAPKGY01. Next base: position 3,143 of record JAPKGY010000013.1, read on the forward strand.
GGCTTCGCCCGGGTCTTCGGGCGGAGGGGGCGTCTGCCCCGTCTTCCTCGCCAGGCGGTTCAGGCTGGCGATTCGACGATCGGCGTCGCGCATGGCTGCCTCGAGCTTGGCGAAACGGGTATCGATTTCGGCGCCGATCTTGCGCGAAAGCTCCTGAAGCTCGACCATGAGTGATTCGAGGTCGCGTCGGAGTCGGTCCTGTGTGCCCAGGCTCGCGCTCAGCGCGCGGGCTGCGGTGGTGGACGGAGGCGTGGTCGGCGGTTTCCGAGGCCGGCGCAGAAGCAGGATGGCCACCGCTGCGAACGCCAGCGGCGCGAAGTATTGAGCCGACAGGAGATCTTCGAGGGCTGCAAGCATCCCTGCGTACTCGAGATGGCTTCCCATCCAGGTCATGCGTCGGGCTCCGGGCCGATCCTATCTCTCGGAAGATGGGTGAGAGCCCTGAGAGAAGGGGACCGTCCCCGGCTCCTCACACACACCCACTTACGTATCCGTCGAGGCGTCGGCCTGCTGCTGCCACGCGCGACGGGCCAATTCCATCACCTCGAGCAGGGACCGCCCGCTCTGTCGGGCAGCATGACGGCAATCCTCGAATTCCGGCGAGACGCGCACGACGCGATCCCCGCGCCGGCCGACCTTGATTCGGATTTCGCCGACCTCGGTCTTTACCGTCTCGATCGACCGGTTCAGCTTGCTGCGATGGACCGGATGGCTCCTGATCCCGAAGGTGGTCGTCTCGGCGAAGAGAATGTCCTCCATCGCGCCGCGAGCGGCCCGCGGGGCCAGGACCGAAATCTCGGTGGCCGGCCGATTCTTCTTCATATAGATCGGCGTAGTGAATACGTCGAGTGCACCCGCTTCCAGCAGCTTTTCGCAGACATGGCCCAGGACCTGCCCCGTGACATCGTCCAGATTGGCCTGGAGAACGAGGATTTCGTCGGTTTCGCCGCTCTCGACGGCCTCGACGGCCTGGCCCACGACCAGCCGGAGGATGTTCGGGCGGGTCTGACCTTCGCGCTGGCCGGCGCCAATGCCGACCCGTTCGAGGGTCATGGCCGGCATGGGTCCGAAACCCGCCGAAAGCGTGGTGAGAATGGCTGCTCCGGTTGGCGTGATCAATTCGCCGGGTTCGTCGCACGAAGCCAGCGGGACCCCCTTGAGCAGTTCCGCCGTGGCGGGGGCGGGGACCGGCATGACCCCGTGATCGCAGCGAACCGACCCGCTGCCGGGGGGGATCGCGGAGACGAAGACGCGCTCGATACCCAGCAGGTCCAGCGCGAGGCAGGCGCCGACGATATCGACGATGGCGTCGATCGCCCCCACCTCGTGGAAGTGGACCTTCTCGATGGTGGTGCCGTGGACGGCAGCCTCCGCCTGCGCCAGCCGGGCGAAGACGTCGCGAGCCCGACGCCGGACGGATTCCGGCAGCCGGCTGCGGTCGATCAGCTCGACAATGTGCTTGAGGTGACGGTGGGGCTTGGGGGTGTTCGGTTCCAGGACGACCTGCACCTGGGTGGCGGCGAAGCCCTGTTTTCGGACTTTCCGGGCGTCGATCCGGAAACCTTCAAGGTCCAGAAGGGCGATTTGCTCGCGCAGGCGGTCGACATCGAGGCCGGCATCGATGCAGGCGGCCAGGATCATGTCCCCGCTGGCCCCGGAAAAGCAGTCAAAGAAGGCGATCCGCATGAAGATATCCGTCCCCATCCCCCGGGGCAGTCTAAGTCGCCGGGATCGGGTTTGCAACAAATATGGCTTGTGGCGGGGTAGTCGACCTGCCTATAATGACGAGTCATGAGTCCTTTCGAATCCGGCACTTGGGCTTCGATGTCGCCGTCGGCGGGCGTCCTTCCCTGCGCGCGAAGCTGTCCGTGTCGTCGCGGGGCCGGTGCCGTCACCTGAGGCAGTGCCGCCACCCCGCTTGCCCGAATTCCCGATCCCTTGAATAACTGCTTTACTTGTTCCGATTTGCGTGTTTCGCTGGAGAGACTTTCATGCTGACGACATTTCACGTCGACGATCGGCTGCCTGTCATCGTCGAGAAGATCGTCGAGAGTTACGATCGACTGGAGCGTACGCGGCACATCGATCGCCTTTACCTGCCGAGCCGATCGGAGACCGTCGAGATCATCGAGATGCTGCTGGAGCTGGCCTATCCGGGGTATCACGGCCGACAGGGGCTGACTCGCCACAACGTGCAGTACCACGTGGGCGAACTGGTGCCGAAACTGGGCGAGAAGCTGTTTCGACAGGTGGACCTGGCATTGTGCTATCAGGCCGAAGTCGACGGATGCCTCAAACCGGGCGAGCGGCCTTGCGCGAAGAAGGCCCAGCAGGTGACCATCGAGTTCATCGAGCGGATCCCGGCGATTCGCGAGATGCTGGCCGGCGACGTCCAGGCCGCCTACGACGGCGACCCCGCCTCGGTGAACACCGACGAGGTGATCCTGGCCTATCCGGGGCTGTTGGCGGTGTCGGTCTACCGGTTCGCGCATGAGCTGCACGGGATGGGTGTGCCGTTGCTTCCGCGGGTGATGACCGAGTGGGCGCACACCGTGACGGGCACGGACATCCACCCCGGTGCGAAGATCGGCAAGAGTTTCTTCATCGACCACTCGACGGGCGTGGTGATCGGCGAGACGACCGAGATCGGAGACAACGTCAAGCTCTATCAGGGCGTGACGCTCGGCGCCCTGTCGTTCCCGAAGGACGAGCGCGGGCGGCTCATCCGCGGCCATAAGCGACACCCGACGGTGAAGGACTACGTCACCATCTACGCGAACGCGACGGTGCTGGGCGGAGAAACCGTTCTGGGCGAAGGCAGCGTCATCGGCGGCTCGGTGTTCCTGACGAGCAGCGTGCCGCCGTACGCAATGGTGACGGTCAAGTCGGCGGAGCTGAAGATCCGCACGCGCGCCGACAGGCCGCGTCTGAACGGCGCGGGCAAGCCCGATCTCGTCGAGTGAACCGATCCCACCGTCACAGTTCGCCCGAAACGCGGTAGAGCGGTGCGAGGGTGACGACGAGCGAGCCGGCAATCGCGACGACGGCCAGGACGGCTGCGACCAGGGCGAGCGGCGCCAGCAGCGGGCGCAGCGGGCGCAGAGCGATGGCGGCGACGCCGAGCACCAGCCCGGGGATGGGCAAAAAAAGGAGATAGTCGCGCAGGCTGAGCAGCCATCGCCAATCCGCCGGGATGGCGGAGGCCGCGTCCTCCGTTTCCTTGCCCAAAGCGGGCAAAGCCATCGTCTTGACGATGTAGGCAGCCACGATCGCCAGCGCGGACGTCAGCGTCGAGCGGAACGCGAGCCTCGTCAGCCAGACGCCTCGGCGCGGCGGTCGAACGATCCGGATCTCCACCTCCCGCGTTTTCATTTTCGTGAGCCTTTCGCCCGGATTGCCGTGTTGGCGTCGAAGGTGAAGGCCGATGGGCAGAGCTTGTTCAGCGTGCATCCGCCGCAGTTGGGCTTGCGGGCTGTGCAAACGCGCCGGCCATGCCAGATCAATGCGTGGGCGGCGAACGTCCACTCCTCGCGCGGAAGCACCTGGCACAGGTCCTGTTCGATCTTGACCGCGTCCTTTTCGTCCTTGCTGCTCCAGGTCAGACCCAGCCGGTGCGCGAGGCGACCGACGTGCGTATCCACGACCACCCCTTCGTTCTTTCGATACCACGTGCCGAGGATGACGTTGGCGGTCTTGCGCGCGACCCCGGGCAACTGGATGAGATCGTCCATCGCGTCCGGTACCTTGCCCGAGAATCGCTCGACGATGGTCCTGCACGCGCCGATGATGCTCTTGGTCTTCTGGCGAAAGAAGCCGGTCGAGTGGATGATGCGTTCGACGTCGGCCGGATCGGCGGCTGCGAGCTTGTCGGCCGTGGGATATTTCGCGAACAGGAGGGGCGTGACCTTGTTCACCGTCTCGTCGGTGGATTGAGCGGACAGGATGGTGGCGACGAGCAGTTGCAGGGCATTTTCGTGCTTCAGGGCGCAGTCGGCGTCGGGATAGGCTTTGTGCAGTTCAGCCACGATCCTCAGTGCCCGCCTGCCGCGGGCCTGGGGGGCTTCCTTGCTCTGGGCGGGCCCGCCGGCGCGCGGCTTCGCCTTGGCTTTCGATCGTCGGCCGGCGGTCTTGCCCGTCGGAACTTGATGTTTCGCCATGACCATCTCCTTGAGCCGCATGGATGCATTCATGACGGCGACCATTGTCCCAACACCCGACCGGAAACGCCAGGAGTCGAGGTCGGACTTGTCCGGCCAGGGCCCCGCGCACTATAAAACGACGGAAACGGATGCTCGGAATCTGGTGACAGGATGGTAGCCCGTGGAGGTTCGACCATGACGATTAGCCGGTTCACGCAATGGGGCCCGGTATTCCTGATCTGTGCGGCGACCGGGGCGGGGATTGATTCGGCGATGCCGGGGACCGCGGACGCCCGTCTGTCGAGCTTGAAGGCTCTGGCGTCAGCCAGGATGGATCTGGCCCAGAGCGTCCGTCAGGTTCTGAGCGAAAGCCCGGGCGGGTCGCAAGCTGTTGAAGCGAAGCTCGTGCTGAAGAAGGATCGGGCGATCTGCAAGATCGAGTTGATGGCTGGCGATGCGCTTACGGAGATCGAGTTCGACGCCGTTGAAGGTCGGCTTCTGAGTCGGAGCGAGGAGACCGCTCGCGGTGAGAACGAGGTGGGCATGATCGAAGCTGCCCGGGCGGCGAGGATCTCACTTCTCGAGGCAATTGCAGCCGCCACGAAGGAATACGAAGAACCGGGAGTGCTGAAGGCACAGTTCGAGACCGTCGCGGGCAGGGCGGCATGTCAGGTCCAACTGGCGACCGGAGACCGCTTTGTCATCGTCCGGGTCGACGCGATGACCGGCCAAGTGTGCGCGGCGAAGCAGGAGCCGGCTACAGCCGCCCTTTGGACATTCGATCGTGACAAGATCGGGCAACTGCCGCCGGGCTGGAAGACCGGTCACACCGGCACGCCAAAGTCCCCGGCGGTCTGGAGAATTGAAAACGACCCCGAGGCGGAAGCCGGGCGGGTGCTGGCTTTGGCCAAAACCGCGAATACGGGAGCCACGTACAATCTGGCGATGTTCGAGCGCCCGCGGTTCAAGGATCTCGATCTTCAGGTTCGCGTCCGCGCGGTGTCGGGCGAGGAAGATCAGGGTGGCGGGCCGATCTGGCGGTGCCAGGATGAGAACAATTACTACATCTGCCGGCTGAATCCGCTCGAGAACAACTTCCGCCTCTACTCTGTCAAGGTCGGGAAGCGCAAGCAGCTCAAGTCCGCGGACATCCAAGCCCAGGCCGGACGATGGTACATCCTGCGCGTGCGGATGGTCGGGCCGAGGATCGAGTGCTGGGTCGACGACCAGAAGCTCCTGGAGTCGGAGGACGAAACCTTTTCGGATGCCGGCACGGTCGGCCTGTGGACCAAGGCGGACGCCGCCACGTGGTTTGACGATCTTGCGGTCAAGGCAGTGGTGGAAGTCAAGCCGACAAGCGGACCGGCCCCACGGGAGCAGGGGAAAAATTGAATGACGCTGAGGGTCAGACCCCTCTCGGCGCCGCCGGGCTCACCGAAAACGGCACTCACCGCGATCCGAGGAACACCGTGCCAAGGGTGCGGAGCAGGATGACCAGATCGAGCTCCAAGGACATGTGCTTCATGTACCACAGGTCGAGTTGGAGCTTGCGGCGGCTGTCGTCGATGCTCGCGCCGTAGTGGTAGTTGATCTGGGCCCAGCCGGTCAGTCCGGGCTTGATCAGGTGCCGCTCGTTGTAGAACCGGATCTTCTTGGCCAACTCCTCGACGAACTCGGGTCTTTCCGGGCGCGGTCCCACCAGGGACATGTGCCCGCGGAGAATGTTCCACAACTGCGGCAGCTCGTCGAGCCGCGTCTTGCGCAGATACCAGCCCACGGCCGTCACCCGCGGGTCGTTGATGGCGGCCCAGGTGTGGCCGTTGCGTTCGGCTCCCGTGTGCATGGTGCGAAACTTGTGCAGCCGAAAGATGCGCCCGTTCAGGCCGACGCGTCGCTGGCTGTAGAAAACCGGCCCGGGACTGTCCAGCTTGATCAGCAGGGAAATGATCGGCCACAGGGGCAGGGTCAGCAGCAACCCAAAGGCCGATCCGACCAGATCGAACGTTCGTTTCAGGATGAGCTGGGCTTCGCGGTAGTGCTTCAGGTCGGCGAAGAGGAACCAGTTCGGTTCGAGATGGGCGACGGGGACCTCGCTCATGACCTGCTCGTAGAAGGTCGATAAGTTGGTCACCCGACAGCCGAGCTTGAGACAACCCAGCATGCGGTCGAGGACCGGCCCGTTTCGCGTCGGACCGGGTCCGACCACCACCTCATTCACCCCGTATTCCAGGCAAATCCGCTCGATGTCGTCGATGGTGCCGAGCACGGGCGCTCCGTCGATCTGCCGTCCGACCTCGATCGCATCCATCGCCAGGTAGCCGACAAGCTGATAGCGCCGCGAGAGGGCGTCGCTCTGCATCGCCTCGGGACCCGCCAGGGAGATGCGCGATTTGCGATCCGTTCCGACGATCAAATACTTGCGGCTGTGGCAACTGATGCACCAGCAAGCCAACAGGCGGGCGGTCGGAGCGAGGGCAAGGTAGAAAACCCCGGAGACGATCAGGACGCGCCGGCTCAGCAGCTCGTACATGACGAACTGGATGGCCAGGGCAGTCAGGATCAGGGCACCGGTCACGCTCAGGATCGAGCGGGCGAGGATCCGCGATCGGCGTAGCAAGGTCTGCTGCTCGTACAGTCCGAAGACCAGGGCGGACAGCAGGAAGGCCGTACACTGGATGAGGCACATCTTTCCCCACCCCAGCGTCAGCCAAGTTCCGCCGGGCACCCACACGCAGGATCGGTATCCCAGCCAGACGCCCACCAGGACCAGCACCGCGTCGAACCCGATCCAGACCAGCCAGGGCAGATCCAGCAGGGTACTGCCGATTCGCCCCAGAGTGCCGGGCCGGGTGGAGGGCATCTCCGGCTCGACCAGGCGCAGGTAATCGGCGCGCACAGGAGGCTGGAAAGTCGTTCCCTGGCCGATCAGTGCGTTTCCAGTCGGCAGATCCAAACCCACAACGTGCCTCCGTGCCTTCCCATCCGATGACTTGCGCGTCCCGTCCGGAACCCGGTGGCCGGGCATCCATGCACCCGAGGCGCATGTTTTCCCGCAGGGTTCCTTATGATCGCGGACCACCAAAAGGCGGTTCGCCTTTGGTATCGGTGGAAAGGCGAGGTGGGGTAAGTTATGGCCCCCGAACCGGGCTTGAAATCGTCCGGATATAACTACACCACCGCCAGGGGATGCCGATAACCTTAGTCAGAGGAGACACGGTCTGTTGGTCCTACGGAGAGGGCCTCTATGCGCATCCGGACAAGCACAAGATGGGTTCTGGCCGTCGTAGCCTGGGGTCTGACCGCGGTCTGTTGCGGCCTTCTGGCATGCAGTCAGCAGCCCGAGCCGCCCCCCGTCGCCTACGTCGGGCCGACGCTGGCCGGCGACGACCTGGGAGTGAAGGCCTCCGGCGTAAGCAAAACCGGCTTCGACATCCTGGAAACCCACTCCTCCACCGGCAGGTTCCCCGGTGCGGTGGCCGTGGCCCGGCTGGTGAAACCGGGAAACTTCTTCAAGTCCGATAACGCGCAGCGCTGGGAAGTCGGCGAGATCGGGTTTGAAGAGGCGATTACCTGGAACAGCCTGGGGAATAGGGTTCCGGCCATCCGGGAAATGATCGTGCTGGATAAACTCTCGACGGTTTCTCCGACGGCCAACATCAGGGAGATCGCCGGCTCCGCCCGGCGCCTGGAAGCGGGGTTGGTCTTGATCTACGGGCCGGCGCCGGTGACCGAGGATGAACATGCCGCGCTGTGGGGCGTGATCGTCGACTCGACGACCGCCGACAAGGTGGCCTTCGTGCAGGCGGCGGCTGGACCGGGCGACTATGAGCCTCCACACGCCGATCGCAGAAAAGAAGACCGCCGGCATTGGGACGTCAACTACCTCGCCCGGGATAAGTTCCAGAAGCAGGTCCGCCAGTGCCTGCTGGCTCTGATCGATCGAGATCGCCCGCCGGCCACCACTCAACCCAACCCCTGGCAGACCAAGCCGGCCAAGGAACAGCCGATCTACCTGCTCCCGCCAAGACCCACGCCAATGCAGGCCTGGTGAACGCGCGCTCGGGCGAGACAATGAATCCTTGCCGCCACGCGCAACAGCCTGGTTCCTGCGCGCGACGCCGCCAACAAAAAGCAGAAAGTCCCCTTTTTCGCCCGGGCCTCCGGTTTACGAAGGTGACTTTTCGATGCTCTGACCGCACCGAGAGCAGAACCGGGCCGTGGGCGGATTGGACTGGCCGCACCCGCCGCAAATCACGGCCGGGCCCGCTGAGGATTTCCGCAAGAGCATCGCCACGACAAGGACGAGTGCGACAGCCACACCCGCGAAGACGAGAAAGCAGGAGCCGATCAACAACAACTCCCAGCCGCCCGGTGTACTGATAAAACTCACCATGTTGCGCTCCTGCCCCGGTGGGCACGCGAAGATTCTTTTTAGAGCCCATCCCCAAACCCCTTGGGACGGATGGTTTCTCGCCGAAAACTGGCCATCTTCACAGGTTTTGGGATAGGCTCCTAATCAGCGATGGCCCGTTTGTTCCAGCGCTTTCCGAACGCAATCCGCCACCTGCCTGGCCTGGGCGTCGATTCCGGCCTGATTGAAGTGGACTCCGTCCTTTGAAAAGTACTCGGGATGGTCCACGACGAGGGCGAAGAGGTCGTTGATGGGGATATGGTTTTGCTTCGCGAAGTCGGATGCGATTGCGTTGCGGACCTTGATGCGTTTGATGCGCGGGTGGTCGGGATGGCCGTCGACCATGACGGGCGTCGTCTGGGCCCAGATTACGTGGGCGCCGTGCGACTGTTCCATGAGCGCCTTCATGAACGGCGCGAACGCCCGGCCATACTGCTCCTCGGTGTAGGACCAGCCGTGCAGGCCGTTGTTCACGTGGATGATCGCGAAGCGGTACTGGCTCAACAGAAGCTGGATTTCGGGAAACAGGCCGGGATCGCCGATGCATTTGGATGAGGTCATACGGGCGCAGTTGGCTTTTCCTTCCAGATGTTTCTCGACGGCATTGAAATAGCCTCTGGTGATCGAGTTGCCGATGAGTAACACGCGCGGCAGGTCGCTGCTGTTTGCGTTCGTAACCCAGATGTCGCACCATTCGATGCGTTCGGGCTGGACCGGATGGCTGGTGATGGCCGGCGGCGCGCCGGGTCCGGCTGACGAGCAACCGGTCAACGGACTCCAGACGGCTGCCACGATGCCGAGGATGACGATCGCGGTTCTTGCGCGCATGACGGGTCCTCGCGAAAAGCGGTTGTTCACGGGCCGCCCGGTTCGTACAGGCCGTGGCCGACATAGCGAAGCCGGCCCTGGCGGACGAGTTCGTCCCAGACGGCCTTGGGATACTGGACCGGCGGCTGGATCGCCTGGATGCCCGATTTGCCGCCCTTGCTCATCGCTCCGTGCCCGAGTCGGGACTCGTCGTCAAGCCGGGCAAGTTTCAGGCGTTTCTTGAAGGCATGGAGTGCCTTTCGCAATTCCTCGGGCGGTATGGCTGAATCGCCGGTCGGCGGCGGGGTAGAACGGTTCTGGTTTTCAGGCTGATCGGCGGACATGGCGAGCTCCTTTCCGCAGGTTGATGCGTGCAATCATCGGCAGGATCGGCGGGGAGTCAAGCGAGGGTCGGTGACAGTTTCGATGGTCCGCCAAGGGCTGGTGCCGCTTCCGGTTGGACAGTTTCGCCCGGCCGTTGCGGTGGCTGAGGTCATTACCCCCCGCGGACGTGCGGTCCTGACTGAAATTCGCGCGGTGAGACTTACGAAACGGCTGCATTTCCGCACGAGTCGGCCGTCGCCCCCCTCCGTGACCGACTTTTATGCGGTATGATCCGCCCAACGATCGCCGCAGGGGCGGGCCTGGGCGCCGGCTTTACGATCCTTGCGGGCGCTTTCTTCCGAGAGGGAGGCTTTCATGATCGGTTATCTTCGACTGCCGTTGCTCGTCATGCTGGTCGCGAGCGGTGTGCGGGGGGCGCCGATATCCATCGGCTCGAAGCTCCAGATGTTCGTCGATTCGCACCTGATCGGCGGGCTGAAGAACGCGCAGTTGCGGCTTCACAGCCCGGTGCCCACCGGGATCGTTCTCACCTTCGACAAGCCCTGGGAAGGAGGCCAGAGTGGGTACCTCTCAATGCTCAAGGACGGCGACGAATACCGGATGTATTATCGCGGCGGCGGGGACCTGGTTCGCGAGTACTCCTGCCTGGCGGTGAGCAAGGATGGGATCCGCTGGCACCGGCCAACCCTCGGACTGGTCGAGTTCGAGGGCTCCAAGGAGAATAACATCTTCTGGACGGGCCCGCGGAAAGCCTACCACGAATCGCACAACTTCACCCCCTTCATCGATCGCAGTCCAGCCGCCCGGCCCGACCAGCGATACAAGGCCGTGACCCTCACGCGCATCCCCACGACCGGCGACAACAAGAAAAACGTCCTGATCGCCTTGGTGTCAGCCGACGGCATCCACTGGCGCAAGTTGCAGGAGGAGCCGATCATCACCGAGGGCTCGTTCGATTCCCAGAACACGGTGTTCTACGACGTGGTCCGCGAAGAGTACGCCTGTTACCTTCGTGCGGGCCAGAAAGGCAAGCGAAGCGTCGCCCGCACGACCTCCAAGGACTTCATCCGCTGGACGACACCCGAACTGCTCGATTTCGGCGATTCCGTGCCCGAGCACCTCTACACGAACGGGATCGTCCAGTACTTCCGGGCTCCGGAGTGGTACCTGGGCTTCCCGTTGCGGTTCATTCCGCCGGAGGAACGCAATAAGGTCGGGCCCGAGCAGCGCGAGACCGACGGGTTTTCCGACGCGGTGTTTATGTCAAGCCGCGACGGACTGCGATGGGATCGGACGTTCATGGAGGCCTTCATCCGCCCCGGGCCGGACCCGCTGAACTGGGGCGGCGCCCACGGCAACATGACGCCCGCCTGGGGCATCGTGCCCGCGAACGAGCACGAGATCGCCGTTTACTGGGCCGATCATTACGACAACTACCCGAAGAAGGACCTGATCCCCCGGTTATGGCGAGGCACGGTGCGCACCGACGGCTTCGGATCCGTCAACTTCCCCTACAAAGGCGGCGAACTGATCACCAGGCCGCTGGTGTTCGAGGGCAGGAACCTGGTGATCAACTACGCGACCTCCGCGCCCGGCGGCGTCAAAGTCGAGATCCAGGACGGCTCGGGCAGGCCGATGCCGGGATTCACGCTCGACGACTGCGCCGAGTTCTGGGGCGATGAGATCGAACGGATCGTCGCATGGAAGAGCGGGACGGACGTGAGCGCTCTGGCGGGCAAGCCGGTGCGCTTGCGGTTCGTCATGCATGACGCGGATCTTTACTCGATCCGGTTCCGTCCGTGACTCGTCGTTCGCCTGAAAGAGGGTGTCCGAGTCGACGCAGAATCGGGGCCGTCCCCTTTTTCGCTCGGGAGCGGCTTTTCGGGAGGGAACTCCTCAAAAAAGTAGAATGTCCCCTTTTTGAAGGCCAACTATAGGGCGCTTTATTCAAGAGCCCCGTCGTGGCTGATGACGAAATGTGGATGACAAGGACAATCGAGGGCAGGAACATGAAAGCGTGCAACAAACTCGCGATCGTCGCGGCGCTCGTCGCCGGCGTGCTGTCCGGTTTGCCTTCCGCACTCGGCGAGGCGCCGGCCTTGAACAGGGTGGAGGGAGAGTATCGGCCGGACACGCCGTTTCCCGAATTCGCCCCCCTCTGGCGCGAAGGCTGGTCCTGGAAGGACGAGAACGGCGACCGGGTCCGCTACGCCTACGAAGGAATGCCGCTGGGCGGGTATGTGTTCGCCACTTTCCTGAACACGGGCAAGGAACCGATCGCGGCCGGCGACGTTCTGCTCGACGGCGTGAGCCTCGCCCAGGGCGTGGCGTTCGAGTCGCAGCCCAAGGTGGCTGGCGTCGATCAATCACCGGCGTCGGTCCGGTACTCCAAGCTGCCCCAAGAGCAGATCGATCGGCTCATGAAGGCCGGCGAGCCCGTGTGGTGGAAGGTCCAGCCGACTCCGATCGCGCCCGGAGCCGTGGGTCAGGTCACCATCCGCCTTCGGAGAGATCCTCAGGTCGAGTCGCTGAAGATCGCGATTCCCGGCCCCGACGGGCAGCCGCAGGAGGCCGCGGTTGACGTCCGGAAGCGCCAGCCGCGGTTCTTCAGCATCAGCTTTTCGCCGAAGCTCGATCGCGTTCAGGCGTATTTGCGGCATCCTTCCGGCCGGGGAGTTGCCCCCGTCCGTATTCTTCTGGACGGAACCGATATCACCAACCAATGCACGGTGGCCGCCGACGAAGCCATCGAGACCGTGTCGGTCGCGATCCGACTGGGCAAGCCACTCGAGGAAGCGTCGTATCACGTGTTCCAGGCGGACTATCCCGACGGCCTGGTCGCGCGGTCGGGCATCGGCGCGTGGTCCACGGAAATGGTCTACGGAATGTGGGGATGTACGCTGAGGGGCGATACGCCCGAAGAGATGGCCGCGAGCTATGTCAAGGATCTGGCTGCCCATAACGTGAACGTCTTCATGAGCCACTGCGGTGGGAGAGTCATGGACCACCTGCGCTCGCCCGAGGGCAAGAAACTGCTGGAGTCGCACGGTATTCGGCAGATGCTGGACTGGATCAACGCGGATCGCAGCCCGGTCTTCTACTTCCTCAAGGACGAGCCGGATGCGGCTGACTTTGCCACCCGATCGCTCGAACCTCAATATCGCCTCGGCAGCCTCGGGCAGTACCTGGTCGATCGCTGCAAACTGATT
>JAPKGY010000130.1 GCA_026647385.1 Phycisphaerae bacterium
CACTATTTTTTGGAATTTTTGTAGCAATTCTTGCAATCGCGGGATGGATTGCTACTAAGTGATGCAGTACAACCTGGCCACGGCCACGCGGCCGCAGCCCGTCCTCGCACTGGTGGCCGCAATCACGCTGCAGGCTGTTCTGGCCGCCCGCAAGGTTCGCGACCAGCGGGGTAACCGCACCAACCTGTTCTGCGTCGGCATCGCCCCGTCTGGCGCCGGCAAGGACCACGCCCGCAAGGTGAACAAGAACATCCTGTTCCAGGCGGGGCTGAATCTCCTGGAAGGCAACGAGGACCTGGCCAGCGACGCCGGCCTGGTCGCTGCCATCGAACAGGAGCCGGCCCTTCTGTTCCAGCTCGACGAGTTCGGGCGATTTCTCAGGACGATCGGCGACCCGAAGAAGGCCCCGCACCTGTTCAACGTGCTCGGGGCACTGATGAAGCTCTATTCGTCCGCCGACACGGTGTTCCGAGGGAAGGCCTACGCCGACCACAAGCGGAACAAGGTCATCGACCAGCCCTGCGCGATCATCTACGGCACAACCGTCCCCGAGCATTTCTACGAGTCGCTGACCGCCGACAGCCTCAGCGACGGTTTCATCGCCCGGTTGCTCGTGTTCGAGGCGTCGGAAACACCCGCCAGGCAGTACGCCATGCATCGCGAGATCCCGGCCGGCATCATCGAGGCGGCGCGCTGGTGGGGAAACCTCCAGCCCGGCGGCAATCTGCGCGATGAGCATCCCGAACCGTTGGTCGTCCCGCACACTGATGAGGCCCGCGAAGTCTTCGATCGGCTCGCGGCGACGGTTGATGCGCAGCTGAGCAAAACCGAGGTCGAAGGCCGATCCCTGTGGGCCCGGGCCGAAGAGAAGGCCTGCCGCTTGGCTGTCGTGCACGCCTGCTCAGCGAACCGCGAGAAGCCGGTGATCGACGAGGTCGCGGCCCGCTGGGCCTGCGAGCTGGTGGAGCACCTCACGCGGCGCATGCTCCACCTCGCCCACGAATGGGTGGCCGACGGGATGTTCGACGCGCGTCAGAAGAGAGTGCTCAGGGTCATCCGAAAGGCGGGACGCATCAGCCGGACCCAACTCTGCTTCCGCACCCGCTGGCTCAACCAGCGTGAACGGCAGGAAGTCATCGACAACCTGGTCGAGACCGACCAGATCCGGGTTATCACCAGCAAGACCGGCGAACGGGGACGGCCAACCGTCGAGTACGAGGTGTGCTGATGGGGAATTATTTGATTTGTTTGCGCCCATATGTCCCCAAGAGAGAGGAGAGAGAAGAGGTAGGTATGAAGAGAAGAGTAGATACAAGGAATACAAATAATACATATATATATCCAAAACCCTCTTACGACCCCGCCAGGGCCGATTTCAGGGGTTCGGCCACCCCGAATTCTTTGCATTTCCTTGCGCGCCTGCAGCCGGCCAGCCCGGGTCCTCCGCCGAAATGGCGGCCGCTGAGGGCCCGCGGGAACAGCCGCCAATCCAGACAGAGTTTGTTTTACACGCCGCAATTCCATCCGCAGGAGACGTATCCACATGACGGCGCAAGAATTACGACGTTCAGACGTGAGGGTGAGCCTATTGACAGGCCCGCAGCATCTTGACCGCTTGCTGGCCATCATGGCGAGCTGGTGGGACGGATGGAGTCGGACTCGAATCGCCCGCGAGCACGGCATCAGCCGTCAGCGGGTCGCCGCCCTGCTGGCCGGCGTCGGCTGTACTCGCGAGTTGTGGAACACAGCCGATCACGAACGTCCGGATTCGCCGCACCGCTCAGCGCGTCCGCAAGTGGCCCGGGCACGCGAAGCGTTGCTTCATCCCCTCGCCTGCCGGCTCACGGTTCGCCAGCGGGCGGCACTGGCCTGGCAGGCACAGGGGCTGGTGCTTGTGGACATCGCCCGGCGGATGCGTACCTCGCCCCAGAACGTCCGGAATCTCCAGGTTGCCGGGCGTTGGCGGCTTGAACGGCTGTCCGCGCCCCGGCGGAGGAAGACCGGCGATCCGGTGTCGCCGGAAAACCATCGGACGCTGTGTATCGACTGGGGGAATCTCCTCGGTACTGGTTCTTGATTGCCGCCCGGTTGGCCACAGAACGCGATACGGGCCACCGTGGGCCACACCGGGCGGTCAGGACGTGGGTGAGTACCCCCGGCGGCCAGGAACGCCACGTCGTGCAACTCTGGGCGTTGGGGGCGGAAACGGTTTTTTGACAGGGAGGTTGAACGATGCAGATAGAGATGATCCCGATCGAATCAATCCGGGAGTACGAACGGAACCCGCGGCAGATCGGCGAGGATGCCGTCGCGGCGGTTTCGGAGTCAATCAAGTCGTTTGGTTTCAGGAATCCGGTTCTCCTGGATGCCAATAACGTGCTGGTGGCGGGCCACACGCGTGTTCGTGCCGCTCGCAAACTCGGTTTGAAGGAAGTGCCAGCACTTCGGATCACCGATCTGACGCCGGAGCAGCTTCGCGCGCTTCGTGTCAGTGATAACAAAACCGCCGAGCTGGCCGAGTGGGACCTCGAGCTGCTGCCGATCGAGCTGGCCGAGTTGCAGGAGGCGGGCATCGATTGGTCGCTACTGGGCTTCGACCCGGACGAGCTGCTTAAGCTGCTCCATCCCGAGCTGAAAGAGGGGCTGACCGATCCCGACGCGGTGCCCGAGCCGCCGGACGATCCGATCACGCGCCCGGGCGACCTGTGGATTCTGGGTGAGCACAGATTACTTTGCGGCGACTCCAGCAGCGTGGCCGACGTCGATCGGCTGCTGGACGGCGCGAAGATCCATCTGGTTAACACAGATCCGCCGTATAATGTGAAATGCGAACCCCGCAGTAACAACGCCATCGCCGCCGGGCTGTCATCGTTCGGCGAGCCAGGCGTCACACATCACCAAGGCTTTGACTACGCTCGCCGCCCCGAGGTCGCTCATGCCACGCACTGCAAATTGCGTCCCAAGGACCGGCCCCTCGTGAATGACTTCGTGTCCGACGAGGAGTTCGACCGGTTGCTCCATGCTTGGTTCGGCAACATCGCCCGAGTATTAGAACCCGGAAGAGGGTTCTACATTTGGGGTGGTTATGCGAACTGCGCGAACTATCCGCCCGTGTTGAAGGCATGCGGGCTGTACTTCTCGCAGGCGATCATCTGGGACAAGCAGCACCCGGTGCTGACGCGCAAGGATTTCATGGGGGCCCATGAATGGTGCCAGCCGCCTGGAACACAGGTTCTGACGCCCTCCGGATATGTGGCCATCGAGAGCCTGCGTGATTGGGATCGGGTCCTGAGCTACGACCGACGGAGTTCGGTAATCATCGGTCTTCGCCACGGTCTGGGCATCCGAACCACCAGCCGCGAGTATACCGGGCAGTTGTATGGCGTGACCGCAGGGGGAGCCCTGACGTGGTGCACTGACGGCCATCTGTGGACGGTGCGATTGATCCCGGAGGCCTCGTCCTATTGGTGCGTCTATCTGATGCGACGCGGGCCGTGGTGGCGGGTTGGAAAGTGCCGACTCATCTCACGATGGTATGGCTTCGGTTTGAAGGCCCGGTTGCGAGCCGAGCAGGGTGAGGCAGCTTGGATTCTGAGCATCCATGATTCTGATGTAACGGCGACGCTGGCCGAGCAGGCGATTTCCGTTCGATATGGGATCCCGACCACCCATTGGACAGAGTACAAGAACTCAAAGCGAACGCGTGTTCACATTGAAGGGCTGTATGCCGAGCTCAATCTCGCAGAGATTGAACGTGCGGCACGGAGAGCCCTCAGGGCTCACCATCGCTGCCTCGAATGGCCCATGGTGACGCTGGCCACCAGTGGCGCCAAACAAGGTCGCAGCGCCCCGTTCGTGGTTCGCGCGTGCAACCTCCTGCCGAAAGTCATGGCAATCCCAGTTCCGGTTCATAAGCATCGCTTCACATGGACAACTATCTCACATGTGGATAGGCAGCCGTACATGGGTCCCGTCCATTCCCTGGAGGTGGACGAACACCACCACTACATTGCCGATGGCTTGGTCACACATAACTGCTTCTACGGCTGGAAAGAAGGTGCCGCCCACCTCTTCCTCGGCCCCAACAACATCCCGGATCTATGGCATGTCAAGAAGATCAACCCACAGCAGATGGAGCATTTGACGGCCAAGCCGGCCGAGTTGGGCGTTCGCGCGATGCAATACTCGTCGCGGCCCGGTGAGAACGTCTTGGATCTGTTCGGCGGGAGCGGATCGACGCTGATCGCGGCGGAGCAGGCCGGGCGAAAGGCGTTCCTCATGGAAATCGATCCCTTGTACTGCGATGTGATCTGCGACCGGTTCCAGCGGTTCTCGGGTACGCCGGCCGTTCTGGAACGGACGGGCACATCGCCGATCCCCATGAAGCCTCGCGAGGAGAACATGCGGTGACGGCAATGGAGGGGCAGCACATGAACCCATTGGTCAGCCCAACAGGCGATGCGGTGTTCTACTTTGATCACAGCAGGTTCCGGGCCGTCAAATACTACAAGGTCGGCACGGTGAATGGACAACCCTGCGACTCCCCGCTGTTTTCGGAGATCTGGACCGGCGTATCGCCCACGCCGGTTGAGCGATTCGAGAAGCGCGACATGGTGCGATTGTTGCCTGAGCATTCGTTGTTCCCGGATGCCGTGTCGTCGGTGAAAGGCGCCATCCAGTATTACCGCCAGCAGACCCTGCGTGCGGAAGAATTGCTAAAAGCAATGGCCGAAGAGACAGCCCCGGCAAACGTCGGGGCTGTGGAGGAGGGGTCATCATGAACTCAGGCTTCTGCCGCCAGGGCGTGGTACTCGGTCATGGCGTCCTCGAAGAGCCAGTGGTCCGCCGGGTAGTTCCGGCGGTATCGCGTGACGACGCAGCCACGTTCCTTCCAGAAGGCCAGGGCGACGGCGGCCTGCGTCATCGGCACGTGGGCCTTCTCGGCCAGCTCGTCAACCGTGAAGCCGTCGCCGGCATCCTGGGCGGTGTACGCCAGCTCCTTGTACGACTCAAACGGGCAACGATGCTCGTAGGGATCGCCACGTTTCGGAATCGCCTTGCGGATCAGGTGCCCATCGAGAACCTCGAACGTTTCGCTGGCCGGCATCGTGGTATCCTCCTTTCGCGTTCGACGCGGCCACTACTTGGCCGCCGCGTTGTACGTGAACAGCCCGCGTTCGGTCTTGCGGAATCGGGAGGCCGTGCCCTTGGTGGTGATCTCGCGGAGGATCGCCGCGTACAGCGTGGCCTCGGGCGTCTTGCCGTTGGGGCTGGACCAGAGCCCGCGGGCGGCCATCGCTTCGATCATCTCCTTGGCCCGCATGGGTCCATCCGAGGTCTTGAGTACCTCGGCGGCGGCGTCCAGGGCGCTAACCCGCTTGGGCTTGTCGGCCTTCTGCTTCTTGGCCTTGCGTACCTTCGCGAGCTTGTCCGCCTCCTCAAGGGTCAGTTCGCTTCGCGGGGCCTGGCCCGTGGGAATCGTCATGCCCCCCGTGAGGTTGCCCGATTCGATCGCCGCGACCGTCTCGGCCACGTCCTCCTGGGCAGCCTGGGCGGCCACGCGATCCCAGCATTGCTGGCAGAGCGGCTTGTCATGGTAGGTCATGACCGGCTCGCCCTTGCATCGCGGCGTGGCGCAGCGGTCGGGGTCACCGACCTTTTGAACCTTCGGCTTACCAGCCTTCTTCTCCTTCGCCGGCCCGCTCGGACGCTGGGCGGTCTTGACCGGCTTGGCCTTCTTCGCTCGTTCATTCTTCCTACTTGCACTCATCGTCAATCTCCTCGGTCTGCCGGCCGACCATTCGGCCGGGGTTTCTCGTTACTCGTCAATCGCCTCGATCTCGCTCATCAGAACGAAGTCGCTGCACTGCCAGCGCTCGATCCCGTAGGCGGTCTCGACCTCGTACTCGGTCCATTCGCGCGTTACTCGGTCGAAGGTGAACCCGTTCACGATCGTCCCGGGCTCGGCGTCCTGGGTGTTCAGAACCTTCGTCCCGTTCGGTATGTAGTTCTGCGGGGTCATCTCGCTACCTCCTATGTACTCTCACCAGGTCATTACCATGCGTGTGGCGGCCAGGGAAGTCGATTCGTCGCAGATTTGCAGGTTTTCTGCCTGCGGCTGCGGGCAGCCGCCGGTTCAGCGATCGTCGTTTACCGGGATGGTCACCACCACGCTCTTGCCGTTGGGCAGGTCGTGGTCGATCAGGTAGGCGAAGGAAATGCCCGCCTCGTCCAGCCGGTCGGCGTCTTCCTCGGCCACCACCAGGATCCGCCCGCTCAGGATGATCGCGTCACCCCGCCCGCTGGCGTAGGTATGCTGGATGGCCTCGCCGACGCTCTTGAATTCGATTCCCTGAATGGCGATCTTGCGAGTCATCGGTTCACCTCCTCATGGCTGCGGGCAGCCGCGGCCTTATTCCCAGCGGTTCAGGCCCAGGACCATCCCGGTCTCGTACCCGCACCGTTTGGCCTCGCGGCGGATGGCGCTACGCATGGCCGGCGTCGTGGTCCTGGTGTGGTAGATCCGGGCCAGCCGGCCCCAGGTCAGCGTCCGGATCCGGGTCCGGCCCGTTCGCCCCTTGGCCATCAGCCAGGCCAGGTCGATCGTCTTGGCGTTTCGGTTGGTCTTTCGCGTGGTCATCGTGATACCTCCTATGGCCTCTTAACAGGTCATTACCATGCGTTTGGCGGCCAGGGAAGGGGAAAATCATGTTTTTCTGCGGTGGCTGTCGGCAGCCCGGGCGGTCAGGTGGCCTCAGTCCGCGAAGCGCCGGAGTTGGTCGTAGTACTCGTGAATCATCGAGTTCGTGCCCCGGCAGCCGTCGAGGTGGAACTGCAGGCACTCGGCCATCGACCACAGGTCCGCTTGGCAGTCGGCCTGGACCTGGTGGATCCGGCGGGGCGGGTCCGGGTAGATGATCGTGACCTCGATGAACTCGCTGCCCGCCTCGCGGGCGATCGTCGCGTGGTGGTTGTTGCCCGTCAGGTCGATTTGCGTGATCCGCATCGTTCTTCTCCTTTCGTTTGCGCCTCAACCATGTCCTTACGCTGCTTCTTGCAAGATGGGAAGGGCAGTCTGCGCGGATTCCAGATTGTTACGCACATGGCTGTCGACAGCCGATGTGCGGTGGCATGAGGTATGTCTTCAATGACTGAACAGCAGCATGAAGTGCAGTCCCACCGGCCGGCCAACCCGCGGGCAATGCCCGTACCCGACCTGGCCCGCCTGCTCAGCGCCGTGGGCGGGCAATCGGTCACGCCGGAAATGATCGAGGCCGACATCGTCGCGGGTGCGCCGACCAACGCCGACGGCACGATTGATCTGGTGCATTACTGCGCCTGGGTCGTGAAGGAGATGTCCGCCCGTGGTAGTTGACCCGCGCAGATTGAAGCCGACGCAGTTCCTCAAGCTGATCAACGACACGCCGTTGGGCGAGGTGATCGGTGATCGGCAACTGCGCCGCCATCGCGATCGGGCCGGGTGGCGGTTCAGTGACGGCAAGACCGTCGATCTGCTTCGGTACGTGGCCTGGCTGGTTCACGAGCGGCATAAGC
>JAPKGY010000131.1 GCA_026647385.1 Phycisphaerae bacterium
CGCCGCGGCGATAAAAGGTCTCGACCACGCGCGGCGAATCCGGGACCCCCGGTCCGACAAGGCCGGTGGTTTGCCCCGCCCGGGACTACCCGCCCCCCGCCCGATCCGGTACAATAGACGACGACAGGACAGCGGGCCATCCCCTGCCCCGGAAAGGACCTTCGTCTCCTATGGCCAGCCCATTTTGCACGGTTCCCGAGGCCCTCGCCGAACTCCAGGCGGGCAGGTTCATCGTTCTCGTCGACGACGAGTACCGCGAGAACGAGGGCGACCTGGTCTGCGCAGCCGAGCACATCACCCCGGAAATGGTCAACTTCATGCTGATCCACGCCCGAGGGGTGCTCTGCGTGGCCATGACCCGGCAGCGCTGCCACGAACTGGACTTGCAGCCCCAGACCCCGGAAAACACCGCCAGCATGCAGACGGCCTTCACCGTCACAATCGACGCCCACCGCCGGTTCGGCGTCGCGACGGGGGTGTCCGCCAAGGACCGGGCGACGACGATCCGCCGGCTGGCCCATCCCGAGAGCACGGCCGAGGACTTCTGCCGGCCCGGTCATATCAACCCCCTGATGGCCAAGGAAGGCGGGGTGCTCGTCCGCGCCGGCCAGACGGAGGGCACCGTGGACCTCCTGCGCCTGGCCGGCATGCAACCGGTCGGCGCGCTCATCGAGATCATGAACGAGGACGGCACCATGGCCCGCGTGCCCGACCTCATCCGCTTCTGTGAGCGACACCGCATCAGGATGTGCACCATCGCCGACCTGATCGAGCACCGCATCCAGCGCGAGCCGCTGGTGCAGCGCGTCGAGACCGTGCAGATGCCCACGCAATACGGGCATTTCACGCTGCACGCCTACAAGTCGCTGGTCGATCCGGACCTTCATCTGGCGCTGTGCGCCGGGGGCGTCGGCGATCTCGACCCGCAGGGCAATCCCATCCAGCACGAGGAGCCGGTGCTGGTTCGCGTCCACTCCGAGTGTGCGACCGGCGACATTTTCCATTCCATGCGATGCGACTGTGGCGACCAGCTTCACGACGCGATGCGGATGATTCAGGAACGCGGCAAGGGCGCGATCGTCTACCTCCGTCAGGAAGGACGCGGGATCGGCCTGCACAACAAGCTCAAGGCCTACTCGCTCCAGGAGCAGGGGCTCGACACCGTCGAGGCCAACGTCCAACTCGGATTCCCGCCGGACAAACGGGACTACGGGGTGGGAGCCCAGATCATCCGCGACCTCGGGCTGAGGCAGATCCGCGTGCTGACCAACAATCCGAAGAAGATCAGCCGCCTGGAGGTGTATGGCCTCAAGGTCGTCGAGCAGGTTCCGATTGTCGTGCCGCCCAACGAGACCAACCGGCGGTACCTGGAAACCAAACGGGCCAAGATGGGGCACAGGCTTGAGGGAGCATGACCCCGCAGGCGGAAAACCCGCCGGAGGGGAATAACCCGCCGGCCGCGAAGGCCGAAGTGGAGAAGGGAGAACGGAGAAGGCGTGAGTGGGTATTCACGCTGGCGCACGTCGCTGACACGTCGGAAGGCCGCGCGGGTCGCCACGGCGACGAGCGATGAAGCCCGCGGCTCTTTGACGTCCCAAGCTCGTGAACGGTGTTCGAGATCGCCTGGCGGCGTGATCCCACTACTCTTGCCTTTCTCAAACCGATATTCTCAATTCCAGAAGGTGTTTGTTTCGGCGTTTCGGCGTTTGTTTTGACGTTTTGACTTTTTGACTTTTTGACTTTTCCGTTGTCCCCGACAACCGCACGCATCATCGACGCCAACTTCAACCGGGCCCGCGAAGCCATCCGGGTCATCGAGGATTACGCGCGATTCGTACAGGACGATCCCGCCGGCTGCGAAGCCGCCAAGCGTCTGCGTCATGCCCTGGCAGCCGCGTATCACCGCCTGCCGGTCGACGAGTTGCTGGCTGCCCGCGACACGCCGAACGACGTGGGCACGCGGATTTCCACCTTGTCGGAGCAAAGCCGCACCGACGATGCCGACGTCTGCGTGGCGGCCTGCAAGAGGCTGCCTGAAGCCTTGCGGACCCTCGAGGAGTACGCCAAGACGTTCGATCCGCAAGTGGCGGCCGCCATTGAAGCGATCCGCTACCGGGCGTACGACCTCGAGCAGCGCGTTACCTTGCGCGCGCCCAGGTCCGCCCGCTTCGCGAAGGTCCGGCTCTACGTGCTGATCACCGCGGACCTCTGCAAGAACGACTGGCACACGACGGCGGCCGACGCGATCATTGGCGGCGCGGGCTGCCTGCAACTGCGCGAGAAGAACCTCGACGACGGCGAGCTGCTCGCCCGGGCGCGGGAGTTGGCTGCCATCTGCCACCAGCACGAAGCCTTGTTCATCGTCAACGACAGGCCGGACATCGCCCTGCTGGCCGACGCCGACGGCGTACACCTGGGCCAGACCGACCTGTCGGTGGCCGACGCCCGGCGCATCCTCGGCCCGCAGCGTCTCGTCGGCCTCAGCACCCACACGCCCGAGCAATTCCGCGCCGCCCTGGCCGCCCAGCCGGACTACATCGCCGTCGGCCCGATGTTCCAGTCGACCACCAAGCCGCAGGAACACGTCCCCGGCCCGGCGCTGCTCTCGCTGGCCCTGCGCGAAACGGAGATCCCCATCGTCGCCGTCGGCGGCATCACCCCCGCGAACCTGCGAACCCTCGCGAACGTGGGGGGAAAATGCGTGGCGGTCTGCTCGGCGATCATCGGCAAGGACGACGTGCGATCGGCCTGCGCGGGCCTGCTGGGCGGACCCACATGAATAAGGACAGTCCACCTCTTCCGCGCGGCCGCGCGGGTCGCCCCGGCGACGAGCGCTGAAGCCCGCGGCTTATTCGTTTCCGTTTCAGCAATCTCATTGAGCGGGAAGGCCGGCCGATGATTCCCCCTGAAAGGGGCGTCCCATGGGCAGTGCCCTCTTCGAGGGCTGAGAATTCGCGGTCTCGCGTCAACCTTTTTCCAGGGCGCACGCTCGCGGCACACGATCTCCCG
This sequence comes from Phycisphaerae bacterium, assembly GCA_026647385.1. GTDB lineage: Bacteria > Planctomycetota > Phycisphaerae > UBA1845 > PWPN01 > JAPKGY01. The sequence goes on from JAPKGY010000131.1 coordinate 3,010, forward strand.
CACCGGGGCGTGCTCGGCTCATCATCCACGCAAAGGCCGTTCGTTAAGGCACTCTGATCTCTCTCGGCGGCCAACCGGCGATGACGACCTTGACCGGGCCGTTGAGGTCCCTGGTGATTTGCGGGAGTCGGCGGACGTAGGGCATCTGTACGTCGCCGATCTGGATGACGACTTGGCCTGGGGTGATGCCGGCGCGCTCGGCGGCGCTGCCCGGTTTCACGTCGGTGACCACCAGGCCTTTCACGTCGACCGGCAGCTTGTGCGTCCAACACACCTCCCAGTCGGCGTGAGCCAGGGTCATGCCGCGCCAGGAGAATTCGTTGGGCAGCGGGATCGATCGCCTGGCCGGCGCCACGCCGAGCGTCATGCGTCGCCCCTGGCGGTACACGGTAAGCGTCGTCGGCACGCCGACGCGAGCGGACTCGATCTCGCGGATCAGCTCATCGGAATCGTTCACCGTCTGCCCGCCGACGGCGATGATGACGTCATTGACCATCAGTTTCGCGGCGGCGGCCGGGCTTCCCTCCTCGACCGCGTCGACGACGGCGCCGCCCTTGACCTCCTCGCCGGGCGGGCGCGGGCATTCGTCCTCGGTGGCCGAGTGCGTCCGCACACCCAGGAATCCGTAGTCCACCTCCTCGCCGCGCACCAGTTGGGCGATGACCTCCTTGGTTCGCGCGCTGATCGGAATGGCGTAGCCGACGCCCTGGCTGCCGCCGGACCGCGTGGCGATGGCCGTCGTAATCCCGATGACTTCGCCCTTGATATTGAGCAACGGCCCGCCGGAGTTGCCCGGATTGACCTTCGCGTCGGTCTGGATGAGGTTGCCGTAGTACTTGCGGGCCATCGGATCGAGTTGTTCGGTGATCTGTCGCCCGAGCGCGCTGATGATCCCGAATGACATCGCCGGCCGACCCGCGGCCTCGCTGGCGGAGCCGAACGGATTGCCCATCACGATCGCGAAATGCCCCTGCCGCACCGTGCCGAGGTCGCCCAGCCGGGCCGGCTTCAGTCCCTTCGCATCGATGCGGACGATCGCCAGGTCGCGACGCGGATCGCTCATCACCTCGCGAACGACGTAGCTCTCCCCGTCCGCCAGCGTACAAGTGATGTCCGCCGGCTCGCTGTTCAGCACGACGTGCTCGTTGGTGAGGATGACGCCATCCTCGCGAATGATGACGCCGCTGCCGACCGCCGGGTATCTCAGCGGACCCGACCGCGAAGGTCGCGAGCCGTCGTTTCCGTCGTCCCGGCTGCTGCCGGTCTCGGGAAAGAGTTCATCGCGCTGGTCGTCGATGTCCACGGTGCGCGTCACGCGGATCGCCACGACCGATGCGCTGACCTCCTCGGCGATCGAAGCCAATGTGTTCTGCAGCATCTCGACCTGAGCGAGGTTTCCCTGCATGGACTGCGCACGCAGCGCCGCCGGCCGCACGGCTATCAGTATGGTCACCAGACCAAGCCACCCACCCACGCGCAACATGGATATCCTCTCCCGGATGCGGATCGTCCATCCGCATCGAACAATCGTTTTCACACAGGCGGCCGGCGAACCTCGATCGTCTGTCCCGGGTGTACCCACACCGGCCCGGCCTCGACCGCGTAGGCCTTCATGTGGTTGACCGCTTCCTCGATATCGTCCGTCAGGACGAACAGGTCGAGGTCCTGGGGGCTGATCGTCCGACGCTGTTTGAGCAGGACTTTCTCAAACCAATCGACCATCGGCCGCCAGAACGCCTCGCCGATCAACACGACCGGCGATGGCTTGGTCCTCTGCGTCTGGATGAGCGTCAGCACCTCGAACAGTTCGTCCAGCGTGCCGAAGCCGCCCGGGAAACAGATCAGACCCAGCGCGTACTTCACGAACATGACCTTGCGGGCGAAGAAATAGTCAAACTCGATCTTCGCATTGGCGTAGGGATTGGCCGTCTGCTCGTGGGGGATCTTGATGTTCAGCCCGACGCTGATGCCGCCGGCCTCATGGGCCCCCCTGTTGGCCGCCTCCATGATGCCGGGCCCCCCGCCGGTAATCACGGCGAACCCCGCCTCGACCAGCAGCCGTCCGATCGTAACCGCCCGCTGGTAGTCCGGCTCGCTGGGGGGGGTCCGGGCGGAGCCGAACACGGTCACCGCCGGCCCCACCTGGCTCATCAGCTCGAAACCCTCGACGAACTCCGCCATGATGCGGAAGATCCGCCAGGTCTCCTCCGATACCGACTTGTCCTTCCCCAGGAAGCTGGACATCGGTTCCTCCCCGGCCTGCACAAGGCCCGGCCGTTTTGCAGCGACCGGCCACCGCAGGCGCGACCAGTTTATACGTTCGCCCGGAACCTGGCCAGACGGGGATGCGGCGCTCTTGGGGCATTTCACAGGAAGAGGATCGTCACGATCACGAACAAGGGGATCAGGACGGCACCGCTGTAGAGGAGATATCCGAAAAAGGTCGGCATTCTCACGCCCCGCTCGGCTGCGATCGACCTGATCATGAAGTTCGGACCGTTCCCGATGTACGTCAGGGCCCCCATGAAAACCGCCCCGAGCGAGACCGCCACCAGCAAGGGCTGCGGGACGTAGGTGGCCTCCGGAAGCATAAGGATATCCGCCCGGCCCGCGAACTCCGCCACCGTGGCGGCATGGAAAAAGACAACGTAGGTGGGCGCGTTGTCCAAAAAGCCGGAAAGAAGCCCCGTCGCCCAGAAGAACTCCCAGGCCTCATCCAGACGAAGTTCCTCGCCCCGCGCGTTCAGAATCTCGATCGGGATCTGCATGGTGACAAAGATGCCGATGAACAGGCAGGCCACCTCCGCGATGGCGGTGAACCGGAATTCGTTCGCCTCGCGGATGGCCCGGGGCGTCGTCGCGAAGGAAAGGCCGACCAGCACCAGTTCCAAAGCCTCACGCAGAAACGGCGGGATCAGGATGTTTGTTCCCGGGAACCGTCTGCCGGGAATGACTGTGGCAACGACAACCACCACCAGAAGAAGCCAAAGGGAATTGATCCTTCCCAGCACGCGGATCGGCTCGCTCCGCACGCGAACGCGGGCACGGACCTGCGTCGATTCCGAGCGCCACGCCAGCGTATCCCAGACAAAATAGATCATCAGCAGCACCGCCAGCATGAACGCCCACGGCGCCCAGAGCCGCAGAGTCCAGAAAAAGGGGACGCCGGACAGGTAACCCAGAAACAGAGGCGGGTCGCCGATCGGCAGCAGGCAGCCCCCGATGTTGCTGACGATGAAGATGAAGAACACCACGGTGTGGGCGACGCGTTTCCGCTCGGCATTCGCTCGCAGGATCGGCCGAATCAGCACGACGGAAGCCCCGGTCGTGCCGATGAAACTGGCGAGAACGCCGCCGATGGCCAGGATGAGGGTATTGGTCCGCGGATTCGAGGGGATATCGCCCTGCACCGCGATCCCGCCGGAAATACAGAACAGGCTGAAGAGCAGAATGATGAACGGGATGTACTCGAACAGGGCATTGCCCAGGGTACCGGCGACCGCGGGGAGACCCGCGCCGGTGGCATGATGCCCGTCGAATGTGGTGATGGCAAAGCCCATCCGCTCCATCAGGCCGACGAGCGACGGATCGTGAAGCGTCACGCCGAAACCGCGCACCCCGTAATGCACCAGGGCGACGCCCCCCAGAGCCAGCCCGACCATCAGCTTGTTGCGGTTATGCTCCCACCAGTGCGCGGTCTTCGGGATCAGCGGCAGAATCGAGACGCACAGCAGCAGCGCGGCAAAAGGCGCAACCCAGACAAGCGACGGGACGACGGCGGCAGCGATGCAGATCGATTCCATCGAGCTTCCCCCTGGCCCAAAGCCACCCGAATTCTAAGCTCGCTCGTGATCCTGGCGGCGGGCAACCCGGAAACTGTCGGAGGATCATACGCAAACCGCATGGATCGTTGGCCATGGGGCTCGGACGGTTTTTCGGGGATCGGTCGTCAGGCCTTCGTCGCGCCATGGCCGAGCCCCGGGCAGGCTTCGCTCGAATTCATCGAGAGGCCTGACCGGGGCTCGGGCCCATCCCGGACACGAAATACGAATCCGCGCGACTACTGCTTCTCCTGGGTGCCCGGCACCGGGACGTGAGCCTTGATGTTCTCCGGCGTCAGTTCGTAATCGGGCTTTTTCAGCTCCAGGTCGGACTTCATCGCGTCCTCCCAGCCGATCTCCTGCCCGGTGTAGGCCGACATGCGAATCATGATGTTGGTCATCGTCGATTCGGTGACGTTCCTGGTTTCGTTGATCGGCCGGCCTGTGCGGATGGCCGCGATGAGATCGGCATGCTCTTGAACGTACGCCCCCAAGCCCTCGGCTTCGATCTTACCGGGCTTGGCGGCGCCGAACAGGTGGATGAGCCCGTTGCAGTTCGACCAGCCCTTCTCGCCGATCGCCCGCTCACTCACGTTTCTGCCGCAGCCGTTGATCTGCCGGCACTCGCTGTGGACGTGGATCTCGTCCGGATAGGTCAGGTCCGCGCAGAAGAAGTCGTACTGGTCG
>JAPKGY010000132.1 GCA_026647385.1 Phycisphaerae bacterium
GAGGCGGACGAGTTGACGAAAGTGCTATCCGCCATTGCGAGGGAAACCCAACACTACATCGCAGGAGAGGCATAACCCCTCTTCCTTTTGACTTTGTGGTGTTTTGACTTTTTGACGTTTTGACGTTTTGACTTTTCGTATTTCACGTTTCGGCGTTTGGATTGCGGAAACCTGTTTGTGGGGTCGTGTAGTTGCTGCCAAAGGAGCTGCTGAAGAAAGTTCGCCGCATCGAGATCCGCACGTCGCACGTGGTGAAGGACGTGCTGGCGGGGCAGTATCACTCCGTCTTCAAAGGGCGGGGGATGGAGTTCGAGGAAGTCCGGCTTTACCAGATCGGCGACGACGTGCGGACGATCGACTGGAACGTCAGTGCCCGCTATGGCCACCCCTACGTCAAGGTCTTTCGCGAGGAGCGCGAGCTGACCGTCCTGATCCTCGCGGACGTGAGCCGGTCGCACCTGTTCGGCACGAACCAGCAATTGAAGCGCGACCTGATGGCGGAGGTCTGCGCGACGCTGGCGATCTCGGCCATCCGCAACAACGACAAGGTCGGGATGCTGCTGTTCACCGATCGCGTGGAGAAGGTCGTGCCCGCCCGCAAGGGCTCGAGCCACGTGCTCCGGGTGATCCGCGAGTTGCTCTACCATCAGCCGATCGGTTCCGGGACGGAGCTGGCCGGTGCCCTGGAACACCTGGCCCGGGTGACGAAACGCCGGGCGGTCGTATTCGTGGTGAGCGATTTTCTAGCCCGGAACTATGAGCGCGCGATGCGAATCGCCCGCCGCAAGCACGATGTGATCCCGATCGTGGTGACCGACCCGTGCGAGCAGGCCTTGCCAGACGTCGGGCTAATCGCCCTGAAGGACGCCGAGACCGGCGAGACGGTCGTCGTGGACACCTCCGACCGCAGGGTGCGGCGGGAATACGAGGCCCGGGTCGCCCGGGCGACCGAGGAACGCGACCGGATGTTGAGCCGTATGAAGATAGACACCATACGCGTGCGGACGGGCGAATCGTTCGTCGAGCCGCTCACGCGGTTCTTCCGGGCGAGGGAGGCCAGGCGTTGAGGGAGCATCCCCGTACGGTTCGTGGACGGGCGTTTGGGCCCCAGCCGAGCCCCATCGGGCTACCCCGATGGTGTCTGCCGGCCTTGGCGGCCTGCCTCCTGGTGGTGCCCGCCTGTCGGCCGAGGCAGGAGGATGCCGCCTCGAAGCCGCAGGCCGTCGAAAAGAGCACCCGGCGCGGACCGATCGAGGTCGGCGTTCGTGCCGACGCTGCCCAGGTGCCGGTGGGCGATCGAATTCGCCTGACCCTCCAAGTGACCGCCCCGGAAGGGATCGAAATCGTCCTGCCGGAGTTGGCTGACACCGTCGGCGAGTTTCACGTGGCCGGCGTGCGGGACTATCCCAATCTGCCGGCCCCCCAGGGTCGGCAATGGCGGCGCGAATACGAGCTGCAGTCCGAGGTTCCGGGCGACTTCGAGATCCCGGCGTTCACCGTGCGGTACGCCGATCACCGGCAATCCGGTGCGGTCGCGACAACCCAGGCCTCCCAACCGGCGGCCCAGATCGACTCGCCGCCGCTGCCGGTTCAGGTGACGTCCGCCCTGGCGGGTGAATTCAAACCGACCGAGTTCAGCGACATCAAGGGGCCGGTCGAATTGCCGTTCGAGTTCCAGGCGAAGTGGCTTGGGTGGGCGGCCGCCGTCGTCGCCCTATTGATTCTCCTCGTCATCGGGCTGCGCCTGCGGTCGCGGCGAAAGCCGGCGGCGGCCCTCGAGCCGGTGGTTCCGCCGGACGTGTGGGCGCGGGAGCAGTTGCGGCGGTTGCGGCAAGAACGCCTCGTCGAGCAAGGCTTGGTGTCCGAGTTTTACTTCCGGCTGACCGGGATCGTCCGGGTCTACATCGAAAAACGCTTCGCGGTCCGGGCAGCCGAGCAGACGACGGAGGAATTCCTCGCAGCCGCCAGGGATCACCCGGCCTTGGGCGTGCTGTTCGGGCGGCTGCTCGCGGATTTCCTGCAGGCAGCCGACCTCGTGAAGTTCGCGCGCTACCTGCCCGGGACGGCTGAGATCGACCGAGCGTTCGCGACCGCTGAGGCCTTCATCGACCAGAAAGTCGAGGCGGTGCCCCCCGGCCGGCCGGACGCCGGATCGGCCTCGAACGTGTGGGTGGCGCCCGGGTCGGACGGAGGGACCGGCTGATGCTCGAGTACTTCCATCCGAACGCCCGCTGGGCACTCCTGCTGCTGGCGTTGCTCCCGGTGATCGGGTGGCGGGTGTACCTGCGTCGAAAAGCCAGCGCCGTGCGGTTCTCCAGCGTCGCTCCGCTGCGCGGCGTACGCCCGGGATGGCGGGTGCGTTTGCGATGGCTGCTGCCGCTTTTGCGGACGCTTGCCCTGGCGGTGCTGATTGTGGTGATCGCTCGCCCGCGAAAAGGAAACGAGCAGACGAAGCTGCCGACCGAAGGCATCGCGATCGGGCTGCTCGTGGATCGGTCGGGCAGCATGCAGGCGATGGACTTCACCGTCGACGGCAAGCAGGTCGACCGCCTGACCGCGGTCCGGAACGTCGTGCGCAGCTTCGTGCTGGGGGATGACCGGCTCAAGGGCAGGCCGGACGATCTGATCGGCCTGATCGCCTTCGGTACCTATGCCGACAGCAAATGCCCGCTGACCCTCGACCATTCCTACCTCATCGAGGCCCTCGATCGCACCGAGATTGCCCGGACCGAGGAGGAAGGACAGACCGCCATCGGTGACGCGCTGGCCCTGGCCGTCGAGCAGATCCGGAGCCTCGACCGCTCCCGCCGCCTTCAGCAGGCCAGGCCGGTGCGCAGCCGCATTCTCATTCTGCTGACCGACGGCCAGAGCAACGCCGGGGCCATCGAGCCGCTCAAGGCCGCCGAGATCGCCAGGGCATTCAACATCAAGGTCTATACCATCGGCGCCGGCACCCGCGGCATGGCTCCCGTGCCTTTACAGGATGCGTTCACCGGGAAAACGGTTTACCGACCGATGCAGGTCGACATCGACGAGGACACGCTCCGCGAGATCGCCGGCGTGACCGGCGGCAAGTACTACCGGGCCACGGACACCGATTCGTTGCGGAGCGTGTACGCGGAAATCGACCAGTTGGAGAAGACCCAGACGACCGAGCGCCGCTTCCTGCAGTACCGCGAACTGGCGACGGAGTGGACGCATTGGGGGCGTTTGACCCTCCCCCCGCTCCTGCTGCTGGCGTTTGCCCTGTTGGCGGCGGAATTGATCTTAAGCCAAACCGGGCTAAGGAGACTGCCATGAGAAAAAACCGGATCTCCCTGTTTCGGCGTTCGCCACAGCGAATCCCGGATTTTGACGTTTTGATGTTTTGACGTTTTGACGGTTGCTTGAAATGGATCTCCGCTTCCACAACCTGGCTGCCCTCCACCTGCTGTGGGTCGTGCTGGCCCTGGCCGGCGTCGTTGTGTGGGGTTTTGCCCGCAGGCGGCGGGCACTTGAGCGGTTTGCGTCCGCCAACCTCGTGGGCTTCCTCACCGCCGAGGTGAGCATTCCCCGGCGGTGGGGCAAAGCCATTCTGGTATTGTCCGCCATGCTGTTGTTGGTCATGGGGTCCGTCGATCCGCGGTGGGGCGTTTATTACGAACAGGTGCCTCAACGGGGGATGGATATTCTGTTTTTACTCGACGTGTCCCGCTCGATGTTGGCCCGCGACCTGACGCCGAGCCGGCTCGAGCGGGCCAAGCAGTGCATCGCCGACGTCGTCGATTTGTGCGCCGGGGACCGCGTCGGGCTTGTGACGTTCGCCGGCAAGCCGGTGCTCAAGTGCCCGCTGACGCTGAACTACGGCGCGTTCCGCATGATTCTGGACGAGGTGAACGTGCACAGTGCGCCGCGCGGCGGGACCCTGATCGGCGACGCCGTTCGACTCGCGGCTGATTCGTTCGTCGACCAGGAGAAGGGTCACAAGGCCATCATCGTTCTCACCGATGGCGACGACCAGGAGAGCTTCCCGATCGAGGCTGCCAAGGAAGCGTACGCACAGAAGGGCATCAAGGTATTTACCGTCGGACTCGGGGACGAGGAGCAGGGCGCCCGCGTGCCGGCCAGGGAGGACAATCCCGACCTGTACGTGCAGTACCAGGGCCAGGAAGTCTGGTCGAAGATGAACCCGGCTACGTTGCGAGACATGGCTCTCGGTGCGGGCGGAACGTACGTGCCCGTCGGCACGAAATCCATCGATCTCGGCCGAATCCTGTACGAAGATCGCCTTGCCCAGGAGGAACGGCGAGAGATCGAGTCCGGCCGGCTGGAACTCCGCCATGTGCGGTACCATTGGTTCGCGGGAGCGGCTCTGCTTCTGCTCCTGATCGAGATGGGGTTATCGGATCGCAGAACGATCGCGGATGGGAGTGGGCCTCCGCCGTGAGCGCTCCGGTGGTAGTGCTGTTTTCGGCAAGAGAGTCTCGTGGTGGTGCGGCCATCTCACCTTCGGAGAGATGCCTGCACCACAAGGGCCGGGCGAAAGCGGCTTGTCGACAACGGCGGTAGAGAACGCTGAGTGAACGGTATGCGATGGTGTGATCATACGGAACGATGCGGGTTTCTCCGACGGGTGCTGGCCCATACGGGACTGTCGCTTGCGGTCCTGCTGTTGACCGCCGGTGCTCTGCGGGCGGCGGAGCGGTCCGCACGCTCCCTGGTGGCTGAAGCCAACCGGGCAATGGCTGACGGCGATAACGCCGCGGCGCTCAAGCTGCTCGAACAAGCCTCCACGCTGAAGCCGGACTCGCCCGAGATCGCTTACGACCTGGGCGTCGCCCACTATCGAGCCGGGGATTACGCCGGCGCGGTCGAGTATTTCATGCAGGCGCTGTCGGGTCGCGATCTGGGGCTCGAACAGCGGGCCCGATACAACCTCGGCAACTGTGCCTATGCCGAGGGCCTGAAACAGCAGGAACCTCGGGCGGCCATCGAGAAGTTCAAGACCGCCGCCGATCGATTCCGCGAGGCCTTGCAGCTCGATCCCAAGGATGCCGACGCACGCGCGAACCTCGAACGCTCGGGCCGGATGATCCGCCAGCTCAAGGAGCAGCAGGAGCAGCAGAAGCAGGAGAAACAGCAGCAGGACCCGTCCTCCTCCCAGCCGGAGAGTCAGCCGTCGTCCCAGCCCCAGCAGCAGCCTCAGTCGCAGCCGTCCAGCCAGCCCGAGAACCAGCAGCAAAAGCAGGGCGAGAACCAGCAAGGCCAGCAACAAGAGGGCCAGCAGAAAGAGGGCCAGCAGAAAGAGGGCGAACAGAAGGACGGCCAACAGAAGGAAGGTGAACAGAAGGAAGCTCCCCAGCAACAAGGCGAGCAGAAAGACGAGGAGAAGGAGGCCCAGGCTGTCCCCGCCACGCAGAGATCGATGAGCAAGGAGGAAGCCGAGCGTCTGCTGCAGTTGATCCGCGACAAGGAGCGCCAGCGCCGCGAAGCCCAATACAACGAGGAGCAGAAAGGCCGCTCCCGTGAGGCACCGGTCGAGAAGGATTGGTAGAATGGGGCCCTGAAGGCCCGAGTGAGCTTGTGACGATGAGTGCTCTGATGAAGTATTTAGTTCTGTCGGCCCTGGCGGCCACCGCGATCGTTTCGCGGGTCCAGGCTGCCTCGATCAGCGTGCAACCGGCCAGCCGCGAGACGTACGTCGGCGTGCCGGTCCTCATCCGCGTGATCGTCGAGGATGGCCAGCCGGAGCAGTTGCCGGTCACGCCCGCGGTCTCCGGTGCGACGATCCGGATGGTCGGCGGTCCGAGCCACAGTTCGCAAACCACGGTCATCAACGGCCAGGTGACCCAAAGCGTCAGCGTCAGCTATACCTACCAGGTCACGCCCCGGCAAGCCGGGCGCATCAGGATCCCGCCCTTCGAGGTGCAGGTCGGCGGCGAGAAGCTGGCGAGTCAGCCGCTGGTGATCGTGGCTTCTCAGTCCGAGACCGGCGATCTGCTCTTTGTCGACATCACCGGCACCCGCGACTCGGTTTACGTCGGCGAGACGCTCGAAGTCACCCTGCGGATCTGGCTTCGTCCGTATCGCAGCCTGGAGCATGGAGTCACCCTCCGCGAGGACAACATGTGGAGCCTCGTCGACTTGGAGGCTTCCCAGCTGGGTGTATTCGAGGAGTCGCTGAGGCAGATGTACTCGCGCCGACAGCGCCCGCCCGGTACGCAGATGCTCCGCAAGGATTCGCAGGGAAACGAGCATGAATACTACCTGTACGAGCTGACGCGCCAGATCTGGGCGGAAAGGCCGGGGGCGCTGGATGTCGGCAGCGTCAACATCGTCGTGAAGTACCCGACCGGCATCGGCCGAAGCCAAAGCGGCTTCGATATGCACAGGCTCATGCTGACCGGCACCCGCCCGATCTCCGCCCAGCCGCGGACCGTCCCCATCAAGGTCAAGCCGATCCCCACGGAAGGTTGCCCCGACCTGTTCCGTGGAGCGGTCGGACAATACACGATCTCGGCCACCGCCAAGCCCGAGGAGGTGACCGTCGGAGATCCGATCACTCTGACTCTCGCCATCACCGGTACCGGCCGGCTGGATCTCCTTCAGCCGCCTCCGCTGCCCGACGTGTCCGACCTGACCCGGTCGTTCAAAGTGCCGACCGATCCGCTCGCCGGCGAGGTCGAGGGCGACACCAAGCGATTCAGCCAGAGCATTCGCGCGGTAAGCGACGCCGTGAAGGAGATTCCCCCGATCCCGTTCGTTTATTTCGACCCGCAGGCCGAGCGGTTCGTCACGATCGCCACCGCCCCGATTCCGATCACGGTCAGGCCGGCCGACAAACTCTCCTCGGGGCAAGTGGTGGACGCAGCCACGAATCGGGCGGTCGCCCGCACGCTCACCGAGGTAGCCGGGGGCATCCTCGCCAACTACACGAGTGAGGACGAGCTTCTCGCGCATCAGGACGTGCGTCCGGGTTGGGGGCTGGCGGCGCTGCTGCTGGTGCCACCGATCGTGTTCGGTGTGTGCTGGACCGTCCAGTCCCGGCGCAGCCGACTGCGAACGGACGTGGCCTACGCCCGCCGACGCACCGCCCGACGAACAGCCCGCAGCCGGATTCAGCAACCCGGCCGACAGGACGCCGCCGCGGCGGTGTTCGCAGCCGTCGCCGGCTACGTGGCTGACCGATGCAACCTGCCGCCGGGCACGTTGACCCGGGCCGAGATCATCCGTCACCTCAGCGACCGCGGCGTCAAGCAGTCGCTCCGAGCGGAGCTCGATCGTCTGCTGGAAGCGTGCGAACAGGCACAATATGCCGGCACCGCCGGCAGCGACGCGAAGGAGATTGGAAAGCCTTTGTCAACGGGGTCGTCCACACGCTCGATTCGCGCCGACCAAAAGTACAGGCGGTGGTCGTCGATGGCGACCGCGTTCTGGCAATTGGATCGAACGACGAC
>JAPKGY010000133.1 GCA_026647385.1 Phycisphaerae bacterium
GCAATACCAATAACACCATTAAGGCCGCTAACCTGCACCGGCATCGGGCTATTTGTAAAAGTCACATCTCCTAATTGTCCATAGAAATTATATCCCCATGTTTTGACTTCTCGGCGTTCGCCACGGCGAATCTGCGATTTCGGCTTTTCCTCACTCCACTATCCACCGCACGCGAAGATACCGCAGGATCACATCCTGGAACAAGACCGCCACGAAGAAGGCCAGCGCCAGCCAGGGTCCGTAGGGCAGGGCCCGCGACTGCCGCCGCACCGCGATCACCACGATCGCCAGCAGGGCCAGCGGTGCAGCCAGGAAGAAGCCCAGCAGTGCCACGGGCCATCCCGCCACCGCGCCGGCCGCCGCCAGGATGTGTACGTCGCCCATCCCCAGCGCTTCCTTTCCGAACGCCAGCGTAAACACCACCCGCGCGAGCCAGCCGATCGCTCCGCCGATCACCCAGCCCCCCAGGCCGGTCGCCAAGCCCACCACCGGCCGCCAACACCCCACCGGTTCCCACATCAGCACGTCCGCCAGAGCCGGCTGCCACCTCGGCCCCAGCATGCCCATCACCACCAGGACTGCCACCGCCAGTACCCATGCCGGCCCGAGCAGCTTCACCTCCCCGATGGCCGTCCGCCGCGCGTCCACCGCCTCGGCGTCTATCGCCTCCAGAATTTCCGTATCCGCCTCCGGTTGAGGGCAACTCGCCACCAGGGCCAAGCCCACAAAGCACAGCCCCACGCCGCAGATCAGCCGCAGCATCGCCGGCTGGGCAAAGAAGTTCGATTGGCCGCCCGCACCCTCGACCACCCCGCCGGCCTGCACGTCGAGGGCCAGGAGCGACACAGGCCGATCGTCAGCGACCAGCAAGACCCCGTATCCCACCACCAATCCGAGCAACAGCACCACGACCAGCGCGGGCCACAGGCCTCCGCCGGCCGGCACCGGCTCGGCCGGCACTTCCGCCCCGGGAGGTTCCTCCTGCTCGACCTCACCCTCACCCTCAGCTTGGCTGCGTCTCAGAAAGCATAAGCCTCCGACCGCCAGCCCGACGGCAGCCGCGCCCGTCACCATCGCCCCCAAGGTTCCCGGCCGAATCCACCCCCCGTAACCCGGCACCGCGACCGCCAGCGTTCCAACCACCTGTTTGAAGCTGCTCGCCGGCGTCCAGATCGTGTGCGCGATCACGCCCACAGCCGCAACCCACCAGGTCACCCGCACGTCGACCATGTACGCCTCGAGGTCCATCACCGACAGCGCAATCAACCCGCCGAGCAACGCCAGGTGCGCCGCCAGCATAGGCCAATCCGCCCACGAACCGCCGATCCCCTCGCGAAGCCGGGCGACGAACATCGCGTCGTACAGCATGAGGAAGACCAAGGCCGTCCCCAACTCGACCAACGGATACTGAAGGGAAATGGGGGACCGGCAACGCCGGCAACGTCCGCCCAGAAGCAGGTAACTCAAGACCGGGATATTGTCGTACCAGAAAAGCGTGCGTTCACAGGAGGGACAAAACGACCACCGAGGCCGAAGCACCGACAGCCCCCGGGGCAGACGATAGATCACCACGTTCAGGAAGCTGCCGATGCACGCCCCAACCGCGAGGATCACAATCGACCAGAACAATCTGCCCAAGGAAGGTCACCTTCAACCGGAACCAAAGCGCCATCCATCTGTGTCATATCACCGCATCGCGGATCACGATCGTTCGCGGAATCAGGATCGTTCGTGGAATCACAATCGTTCACGCAATCTTAATCGTTCGTGGAATCATAATCGCTCGCGTCCGTCCCGCCGATTTACCGCGACCCGAAGGGGAGCGTTCCCCCTCCAAGACCTGATCGCTCCCCCACCCTCGCTCAATCGTACGACAACACGCAATGCAAAGGCCACCGCGCCAACTGCTCCGCACCATCCAGGTCCGCCAGCTCGATCAGGATCGAGATCCCGACAATGTTCCCCCCTAACTGCTCGACCAGATCGCAACACGCCTTCATCGTGCCGCCCGTCGCCAGCAGATCGTCCACCATCAGGACGCGCTGCCCCGGCCTGACCGCGTCCGCGTGGATTTCGAGCGTATCCGTGCCGTATTCCAACGCGTACGTCGCGCTCCGTTTGGCCGCCGGCAGCTTGCCCGGCTTGCGAATCGGCACGAAACCCGCCGACAGATTCCGGGCGACCGCCGTGCCGAAAATGAACCCGCGCGACTCCGCGCCCACGACCACGTCGATGTGCTTGCCGCGAAACGGAAGCGTCAGAAACTCGACCGCCAGGGACAAACCGGCCGGATCCGCCAGAAGCGGCGTGATGTCCCGGAACAGAATCCCCGCCTTCGGAAAGTCCGGGATCTCCCGAATCAACTCACACAACGCCAACGCACCCGGCGATCCTGTCCGTGTCCCCATTCAACGATCTCCTGCCGGCTTCGTCACCCCCCAACCCCGTCCGGGGGCGAGGCAGCTCCCGCTGAAAACACACCCGTTCCCACCCTCGCGCGGCGATCTTAGACCATCCCCCAGGCCCCCGCAAGCCAACCGGCGATCACCCCACTTTGCTGCCGCGGAACCTTGGGGCACGACGGCGATGCGCTGTGAGCATGTCGTCGCGGCGCGGAATATCGAGACATTGCACAATCACCATCGCGGACGAGATAAACGGGCCTGCTCCGAAGGACGGGCACACCCTCTTGAATCGCCGAATGCGTTGACTCAGTAACTGTTCTCAGATCTTCCAATCTGCGCAATCGGCGGATAAGCCTCCTTTCCGGTCACGCTATAACCCAAACCATCAGGGAGCAAAACGGGGACAGGCACCGCCTCGGAACGATACGCCAGGGGGTAGCTTTTGGCTGAAAACAAAAGACTTCCCGTCACCGGAGATCCCGCACGGGCGGAGCCAGTCCCCATTTTGCCCACCAACGGGTGGTCCGGGCAAAGGGGCGGCACCGGACAGCGCACACACGTGGAAAACGGGCATTTCTTAAGGATTGACCACCTCGAAAAACCGCTCCGCCACGATTTGATTGCCCTCGGTACTGAGATGGTTGCAATCGAAGAAGTTGCCGGGGTCGGCGGACAGACCTTCGATGGCCGCGACATCGACGAGGATGGCTGACCGGTTCGCGGCCGCCTGACGAAGACGCTCGTTGAGCCTGGCAATGTAGGCGTTGCCGTTGTTGGCCTGCAAGGGAAGAATAAGGTCCAGGAAGAGCCGCTCGCAAGGAAGAATGAACGGCGGAATCATATAGTAGGTGGCGACATAGACAGCCAACCCGGCGTTCTGTGCCGTCTCGATCGCGGCTTCAACCTGCCCCTGAATGTCGTTCAATAGCTGAGCGAGCTGATTCGAGAACGGGTAGCCCGTGCTGTCCGGGGACAGCAACAGCAGCGGGTCGACCTCGCCGATGAAATCGACGACTTGCGCGCCGCCCTCCCAATAGAGCAGCGTGTGAGCATTGGGGTATATCCGGTTATCGAGCAGAAAGCGCAACCGCTCGAGCCCGTCGGCGGCGGTCTCCCCGCCACTACCCTCATTAGCGAAAGCCTCCGGGGGTTCCGCCAGCATTTCCCGCAAGACGTCGGCGTAGTCGCGGTCCGAAGGCCCGGCGGTCGAGGAGTCCCCAAAGGCA
The DNA here is from genome assembly GCA_026647385.1 of Phycisphaerae bacterium. Lineage (GTDB taxonomy): Bacteria > Planctomycetota > Phycisphaerae > UBA1845 > PWPN01 > JAPKGY01. The sequence goes on from JAPKGY010000133.1 coordinate 3,632, forward strand.
ACATAACGCACCAGCGGGTCGGGAACGGGCACATCCATGCACCCGGCCAACGCCAGCGCGAACAGCCCGACGATCGCAGCCGCACCCCGCTTATCACCGCGCGCAAATCGGGCTGCCTGTCGACTTTCGCTGGGGCACGAAGGGCCGTATTGGCTTGACTGACGCATGGGTCATGACCTGCCGAGGCAATCAATACCCGTTCCCGCAGTGGATGATCGTCCAGGCACCCTACCCATGGATTGTACGGTCAGTCGAACAGGCCCGCACCATAGAAAAAACGACCCCAGGCGGCCCACGGACGCGAAGACAGGAAGGGGAAAGAACCAACGGTCGGCCGCTGACATCCGCCAGGCCGCAGCCGGACCCGAAACACAGCAGAGGCGTCGGTCATTGGGGACCGAGCGCCTCTGGTCTGCTTACTCGTCACGGGGAAAAGGGAGGCCGTCGGAAAACGGGTCGAGACGAGTGTCTGGATGTCAGGGTTCGCGCAAGGGACGGCCGGCCGACACTTCGCGGCGCCCGGTCCGCAAGAACTAGACTTCGACGACGAAAACCCGGCCACCGCCGGAGCGCCGCTGGTCCAACTCGCTCATCGTCGAGATGGCCAATGGGCGAACCGTGGCTGCCTGCTTCGAGGTTTGATAGACCCAGCCGCACTGCCGGCAGAAAATCGCCTTCCCGCGCCGAGGGGCGGAAATAATCTGCGGATGCTCGCAATGTGGACAATTCACGTAAAGGGGCACGTCCCGTCTCCTTCACATCGCCCTGGCCGGTTCCCTCTCTTCCACTCGAGGAGTTCCTGGCGGCCTGGAGACTCCTGCCGGCGGGCGTCCCAGTGAAGCCTACGTCGGTTTAGACACGAGTCAGACCCAAAGGTTGCAGCACGTCGACAAAACGGGTTCAGGAGTCCCTATTCACCATAACTCATTGGAAAACCTGCGCTTACGCCACACCAGACGGCGGCCGCGCTTCCAGCCGTCGGCAGGCGCTCTGGCAAGAATAGGCGGGCTCCGGTAGAATGCCCACCTTGAAAAACAGGCAAGCAAGAGGAATGCGAGTATGCACTATCCCCGTAAAGTCAGTCGGATTAAGAAGTTGCGAAAACAAGGCTTTCGCGCCCGGATGCGGACTGCCGGCGGTCGCAAGACTCTGAGCCGGCAACGCCGCCGCGGGAAACACACGCTTTCGGTCATGAAGTAGCCGCCACGCAGCCTGTTCCAACCGGTTCTCGTGCATCCAGGGGCTACCGGGGAGATCACTCTGATCGGCCTGAGGCCTTCGACAGCTCGCGCACGAAGTCCGGGTTGGGCTGGCCGCCCGCCTGCCGGCACTTGGCCAAATCGTCCCAGGCCTGGTCGTATTGCTTCAGGCCATAGTGGGCGATCGCCCGGCTGTGATAGAGCCGGGGGGCTTGCGGCTGCCGCTCGATCGCCTGCGTGAAATCGCGAAGGGCCGGATCGAACCGCTGTTGGCTGAGATACAGTTCGCCGCGGCGCAGGTAGATCTCCGCGTCCGCCGGATCGACTTGCAGGGCTTGGCTGTACTGGGCGATCGCGTTGCCAATGTCTCCCTGGTTGGCCAGAACCATCGCGAAGTTCACACGAGCCTCGTTGAAACGCGGGTTCAGCCTCAAGGCCTCCCGATAGGCTTCCACGGCTTCGTTCGGCCGATTCTCCCGCACCCGGGCATTGCCCAGGCCGCAGTAGGCGCTCGCTGACGCGGGATCCAACCTCAACGCCTCGCGATACTGCCGGATGGCGGACTCCGGCCTGCCCAGCCTGAGGTAGCAGGTTCCCAGATTGCAGTAAGCGTCGGCGAAACTGGGGTTGCGGGCCAAGGCCTCACGGTATCCCCGGATGGCTTCCTCGATCTGACCTTGGCGCTGAAGCACGTTGGCCAGGTTGTAGTGCGGGTCGGGGAGCCAATGATCGAGCTGGATCGCCTGTTGGTAGTGGGCGATCGCACCGGCCAGGTCGCCTCGTTCCGCCAAGGCCATCCCCAGGTTGTTGTGGACGTCGGCGGCGCCGGCGTTGATGCGCAGGCCTTCCTCGTACTGCCGGATCGCCCCCTCCAGGTCGCCGCGGGCGGCCAAAGCAAGGCCCAGGTTGTTGCGGGCCTTGACGTTGTCCGGCGAAAGCTCGATGGCCCGGCGAAACGCGGCGATCGCGTCGTCAGCCCGCCCCTCGCGATACAGCACGAGCCCCACGCAGTAGTGCAACCACCCGCTCTTCGGGGTCATTTCCAGCATGCGGTGACGGAGGCTATCGCTCGTCTGCCAATCGCTCAGTTGCTTCCGCGTCGCGGTGGTCTCAGCCGCCAGGACCGCGAGCAACCCGCAGCCAGCCAATACTCTCAGCGCCGGCGACAGGGCCGCGCGGGCCCGCCAGACGCGCACCAGCAGCCAGGTCAGCGGAACAAGAAGGCCCAGCATGGGCAGGTAGGTGTATTTGTTGGCTGCGATCATGACCATGAAGCCGAGGATGCCCATCGTCGGCAGAATGGCTACGAAGAAAATCAGCCAACCGATCAGCCACACTCGAGTCCAGCGCAGCGATACCACCAGCAACACGAGCAGCAGGCACGTGCCGATGACCGAACCCAGGAGAATCGGGTTGCTCAGGTCGAAGGGCTCGGGGAACGGGTAAAACGTGGAGAGGTGGATCGGGCAGACGATCTTCAGGAGATAAAACACCGTATTGTGGCAAAGGATGAGGGGGACGCGGACAATCGGGTGCTCGACGGGGGTGGTGACGCCGAAAGTCGTTGCCTGCGAGAAGCAGGTGATGATCGAGGCGACGGCGGCGATGGCCAGAAGCGGGAGCTTCTCACCCACGACACCTCCTAAGCGATCACTTCCCGAACGAGCGCCGGAGTCGACCGAGCGGGACAACCGCAATCGCTTCAACGGCCAGATATCCAATAGCAACAGCAGCAGTGGCAAAGGAGTGCTCGTCGGCTTGGCGAGCAGGGCGAGAACGAAAAGGACGACGCAGAGCGCATAGGCTGGCCACCGTTGAGAGGGTGTTTGAGAAGCCCTGGGAGAGGGGGACAGTCTGGATGTCGCGGCAGGGTCTTGACGGAACAGGCCCACCGGGCGCAACGCTCCACCCTTCGTCCCCGCGAAATGGGGACAGTCCCCGGGGTTCTCAAACACCCTCTGAAACCGCGTATAACGAAGGTAGGCGATGATGGCTGCCAGGGAAAAGCACGTGGCCAAAACGGTCTTGCGCTCGGCGATCCAGGCGATCGATTCGACGGTCAACGGATGCAGCCCGAAGAGCAATCCGGCGACGATCCCCGGCCACAGCTCACCGAACAGCAGGTACATCAGCACGGCGATGAGCACCGCATTGGCCGCGTGCAGCAGGAGCGAGGTCAGATGGAACAGCCAGGGCTGGTCCGGGCGCGCGCCCATCGCCCAGTCGAGCATAAGCGAGATCATCGTCAAAGGCTGGTAGTATCCCCCGACGGTCGAGGGCGCGAACACCTCGCCGAGGAACTGACCGGCCGAGGCCCAACCGGGATTGTGGACCAGCGGGTTACGGACGACGTACTCGTAGTCGTCCAGCCACATCGCCCGGGCGGTCAGCGCGGGGGAATGCACGGCGAACACGACGGCCGCCAGGCCGACCATCGCCAAAACCACGATCGCGACACGTCGCCCGCCGGGCGGCGAACCCGCACCGGCGGACGCTTGTTCGACATCCTGGCCGCCGCGTTCCGTGGCCGTCTGCGCTACAGATTGACCTCGCATGCCTGCTCGGGCCTCATTCACGTTCCAGGTTGGATAGTGTATCAGCT
>JAPKGY010000134.1 GCA_026647385.1 Phycisphaerae bacterium
ACCGGGCGTGTCCCTCCCCGTCATACAAACGGACCGAAACCGTACCACCGGCCGGGGTGTATTGAATCGCGTTGACGATCAGGTTGCCGACCAGTTCGGTCAGGGCCTCCGCATCACCGTGAACGCGCACCGGTTGCACATCCGAAGTGAGCGTGATGGTCTTCTCGTCGGCCATGTGCTGGAACATCTGGATCTGCTGACGAACAGTCTGTTCGAGGTCGACGGATTCCTTGTGAGCGGTGGCGGCGGCTTCCCGGAGCATCGCGAAACGGTGCAGTTCCTCAATGAGCCTGGAGAGGCTGAGAGTTCTTTGAACCGCTCTGCTGATGAAATCGCGGAGGGCGGGCCCGCATTCCCCGACGGCCTCGGCATGGATGGCCTGCAGCATCGCGATCACGGCATTGAGAGGGGCACGGAGTTCGTGCGTCGTCTTGCGCATGAAGAAGCTCTTGGACTTTTCCAGCTCCTTGACGCGATGGAAGGCCTGTTCGAGCTGCCTTTCGCGCTGACGCAAGCGCGTTGCGACGCTGCTCTCCAGAAACACGACCGCGAAGAGGAGGCAGCTCAGCGCCACGGTGAACTTGGCGACGCTCAGGGCGGAATGGTAGGTGGCCAATCCCATCGCCTGGCCCACCTGAACGTGGGAAATCCAGCCGGCGTATTCGGACCAGGCGACCGCCTGGATGAGCACGGTGCCCAGGGCGGCGTGGGTGTAAGCCTGCCGGGGCGAGAGCAACTGGGCGGCGATGATCATGGGGCAGATGAAGAAGATCAGAAAGGAGTTTTCCACACCGCCCGTGAAATGCATCAGGACGGCGAGCGTCAGGAGATCGCAAACGATCTGGGCGTTCGCGCACCCGACGATAAAGCGGCGACTGAACCGCCTGCGACGATAGGCATCGGTGACCAGGAGCAGGAAGAACGCGTTGTACATGAACAACGCGCAGATCGTCAGGACCACCGGCTTGAAGGGCATCCGGACGCCGAACCCATACCAGCCGACCAGTACCAGAAGAAGCGCGGAGATCCCCGCGAACCATCGAATCGCGACAAACCAGCCAAGCCTGGCGAAGAGCTCGCGATCGGTGAGGCTGAGAACGCTGTCCGGGTTTCCCGGCGGAGGCGACGACGCAGGAGGGGCGTACTTCGGCTTTTCAGCACGATCCATCTGTTGGCGAGACGACATCAGGCACGCGATACGCAGGACGCCCTGCCTGGCGACAGCGCATCCAGAATCATTTGGCAAACCTCATCAACCGCGCGTCGCATGGTCGCGCTCATGGGGACGACAGCCGTAAAGGCTGATCCGGCCTCGCCCGGCGGCGGGTGGTCGGCCCGGGATCGTTGCGCGAGCAGCGCGTAACAGGTCGCGCCGGTGGCCATCGCCAGGTACGAGGTCATGACCCCGAGGCCTCCGGCATGGCAACTGACGCCGCCACCCGCCAACTCCTCGGCGCGCCGAAGCGCGAGCCGGCCGGGTTGTTCGCCCAACTCAGCCGCATCCACAAACAATACCACATCCGGGTGGTATCCGGCAACCCGATGGGCAAAACTTTCCGGCCAAGGACCGGCATTGACGAGCGGACCGTTGACTCGCCCCTCCAGACGATCGAGAACCTCGGGGCCGAAGCCGTCGTCCCCACGCTCGCGGTTTCCCACTCCGACGATGACAACCCGGCCCCTGGAGAGCAGCCTGGAGAGCCGGTCGCGCATCATTCCCCCCACAACTCCTGGAGCACCAGGGTTCGTCGGCACCGCGGACAGGTCACACGCATCAGGTTCTCGCGAATCATGGGCGCGAGAGGATCGCGGGGCGGCGAGGGCTGGCACAATCCCAGCTCGGCCTCCGCCAGAACGAGCAGTGCCGGATTGGCGTACCGCTTGGCCCCGAGCCGGGCGGCCACGAAGAGGAGGTGCTTCTTCGCCCCGACGACCGCGCCGCACGTCTCGCAGATGACGAGTTCGTTTTCAACCGTTTGCACGCATTGCGATCGATCGAAACAGGCCAGATCGTATTCCTTTCCGAGTCGGACGCCTTTTTGGGTCGAGCAGTTCAGCTCACAATGCCCGCAGAAAATGCACTTGTCATAGTGAAGAACAAGTCGGCGAGTCGGCGGCCGGCGTGAGAGATCGTCGACAACCTCGATACAGCGTGCCGGACAGACCTCGGCGCACGCTTTGCAGCCGATGCAGTCGTCGGCGTAAAAAGTCGGCCGGCCGCGAAAGGCCGGAGCCGGCTCATGGGTTTCGAAGGGAAACCGGGTCGTTACCGGGCCGCGAAGCAAAGCCCGCACCGCCTCGCCCACTTCTCGCAGTTTAGGCTTGCGCATGGTGTTGCTCCTCCGGGGCCGCCGGTCGAGCGGACGTGGATTCGGATTTGAAATGCTCCAGCGCCTCGCTGCCCGCGTACTCGTCGACCACGCTGGAATCCCACAGGGTTACTCCCGAGCGATAAGCGCCGCGCGCCAGTGCGTGGGCCCCGACCGGCGAGGTCAGCAGAATGAACATCGCGCAGAGCAGCGCTTTGATCGTCAGTGCGGACAATTCCGGACCGGCTGACACCGCGACACCCGCCAGAATCAGACAGGTCCCCAGGGTCACGCACTTCGTGGCCGCCTGCAGACGGTTGTACACGTCCGGCAAGCGCAGGAGGCCCAGGCAGCCGAATACGTCGAACGCCACGCCGACCCCGATCAGGATGGAGCCGATGGTTTCATTCATCGTAGGCCCTCCCTTCCAGGTACTTGGCCAGGGCAATCGCTCCGATGAAGCTCACCAGTGCCCAGGCGAGGGCGATGCTCAAATACCAGTCATGCCCCGTGTGCAGGCCCATCAACGCCGTGAACGCGACGATCAGCGTTCCGAGCATGTCGATACCCACCGCCCGATCGGGCGCGCTGGGGCCCCGGGCGATACGGTACAGGCACATGAAGGCACACAGCATCAGGGCTGCGAGGATGATCGGACTGATGCCGGTCATTCGAAGATCCTCCTCAGCAGGGGCTCGAAGGTCGCCGAGATCTTGCGGGTCCGGTCTTCGCGGCCGCCGGGCGGGACGTTGATCCAGTGTACATACAGATCCTGCCCGTCGATGTCCACGACCAGCGTTCCGGGGGTCAGTGTGATCGAGGCGGCCAGAAAGGCCTTGGCCCAGTCCGAGGTCAACGTCGTCGGGACGCGAACGATCCCCGGGCGAATGGGCATGTCCACGTGAAGAACCCGATAGGCCACATCGAGATTCGCCTTGATACAGCAGTAGAAAAAGTACGGCAGATAGATGATCGCCCAGAACCATCGCCGGGGGTCGAACACCGCGTGAGGATGATCGGGGTAAAACTCGCTGAGCAGGGTCGCGACCAGGATCGCGAAGAACAAGCCGACGCCCAGGTCGACCCCGTGCGGCGGCCAGGTGAGCAGGAGCCAGATCAGGAACGTCAACAGGATGCACACGAGCTGCCTCATGGTTCACGCTCCTTTTGCGCACCGGCCGAAAAGGCCGTCGTGTCCGGCGGGATCGCCGGCGGCGGCTGAAAACGCTCGACGTACGTCCGCGCATCCGCCAGGGCCTGAACCGCCGGTGTAATGAGCCGGTCCTTGTGCAGCGGAACCAGCACGCCAAGAAGAATGCAGGCCGCCGCCAGGCAGGCCATCGCCAGTCGCATCGGTATCGGCACCTCACGAACCTGGCGCATGGCCTCGCCTGGAGTGCCCTCCAGCGCATAGCGCTGGACCTTGATGAATGACAACAGGGTCATGAAACCGACCAGGGCGGCCAACGCCGCCAGCGCCCAGTAGCCCGCCCGGGCCACGGCCACGATGATGATGAGCTTGCTGAAGAAGCCGTTGAACGGCGGCACCCCGGCAATCGAAAGGGCTGCGATCCGGCAACAGCCGGAAGTCATCGGCATGAGCTGCTTCAGGCCGCCAAGATGATGCAGATCGCGCGTTCCGGTGCCATATTCTGCGGCGCCGCTGCACAGAAACAGAAGACTCTTGAAAGCCGCGTGGTTCACCAGATGAAACAGCCCGCCGAACATGGCGAGGGCGGCGACCGCCTGCGACCCACCTCGCGCCAGGACCGCAGCCCCTACCCCCATCCCCAGCAACACGTAGCCCATCTGGCTGATGCTGTGATACGCCAGCAGCCGCTTGAAGTCCCATTGGCCGACGGCCAGAAACACCCCGATGACCATCGAGAGCGTCCCCAGCGTGATCATCACATTGGCGTAGAGCTGACCCGACGGGGATTGGACGCCGAGGACATTGAACGTGATGCGGCAAATGGCGTACGCGCCGACCGCCTTGATCAATACGCCCGACAGCATCGCCGAAATCGGGGCCGGAGCCGAAGGGTGGGCGTCCGGCAACCAGGCGTGGAACGGGACCATGGCGGCCTTGAGGCCGAAGCCCATGAAGAAGCAGCCGGCAGCCATCCACACAGCCGGGTTTCCGCCCGGTCCCGACAATCGCTCGGCGACAAGGGCCATGTTGAGTTCGCCGGTCAGATTATACACGAGGCCGATGCCCAGCAGAACGAACAGCGAGGAAACCGAGCCGAGCACGGCGTACTTGAACGAGGCTTCGAGCTCCGCCCGCTGCACGCCGAAGGCGACCAGGGCATAAGAGGAAATCGCGGCGACCTCCATGAACACGAACAGATTGAACAAGTCGCCGGCCAGAACCACCCCGTTCATTCCCGCCAACATGATGAGGAAGAGACAGTAGTACAGGGCGCCGCCCGTGAACCGCCGCGCGTAGCTCCAACTGTACAGCAGAGCGAGAAACGCGATCGCATTGACGGTGACCAGCAGCGTCTGGGTCAGGCCGTCACACACGAGACTCAGGCCGACCGCCGGACGATCCGCCCCGGGCCAGTCGCCGATCCAATACATACCCGCGGAGCGCCCGAGGAAGGCGAAAGATCCGACCAGGGCGGCCGCCGCCACAATCAGCGCGACGGCGGCGAACGGAACGCCTCGTGGGTCCCGGAATCGAAGAGCCAGCGCCGGAACCAGGAACCCGCCCGTAAGCGGAGCAGCCACAAACCATGGCAGGAGATCATTCATGCGTCACCCCTTCAGCTCGCGTATCCGGGTCATGTCAAATGTTCCGAACTTCTCGTGCAGCCGGATCGCAAGGCTCACCATCAGAGCCAGACAGCTCAGGCTGATGACGATCGAGGTCAGGATCAGGGCCTGGGGCACCGGATCGACGGATTCGGCGGCAAAGGCGGCGGTATCGATCTGGTCGGGGGAACGGATCGGCGCGGAGCCGCCGGTCCGGTACCCCAGCAAGAGCAGAAAGAGATTGATCGCGTAATCGAGAATCGCCACGCCAAGAATGATCTTGATGATGTTCTTTTTGGCGACGATGACGTAGAGCCCGATGAGAACCAGTACCAAAGCCAGTATGTAGGGCAGAGTTCCCAAGGTCATTCTTGATCCTCCCGCGGTCGGCTGGCGCGGAAGGCCGCCAGCGTCACAAACACTCCGAACAGCCCGCCCCCGACCTTCGCTCCGATCGCCATGTTGCTCAACGGGATCGTGCCCGCGCTGGCCAGCCGGTAGGGCTCGCCGGATGACAGGAAATTCAGGAAAAACCCGCCGGCGATGTACCCCAGCAGGGCGACAGCCAGGAATGTGAATGCCCCGGCGCAATCCCAGAGGATCGACGCGCGGTGCGAAAACACCTTGGACGCCTGCTCCCGGCCGAAGGCCAGCAATATCAGAATCAGGCCCGAGGCCAGAATAACCCCGCCGGCAAACCCGCCGCCCGGCGAAACGTGTCCATAGAGCACCACGTAGATGCCGAACAGCGTGATGAAGCTCGATACCAGTCGCGTCGCGGTCTTAACGATCAGGCTCATTCCCGGTGCCATCTCGCACCCTGCCCTTCGATCTCAAAATGGCGTAAACGCCCACGACAGCCGCGAAGATAACCGTCGCCTCGCCGAGGGTGTCGTATGCCCGGTAGTCCAGGATGATGCCCATGACGTAATTGGCGGCGCCGGTGTCCGCCAAACCTCCTGACAGGTATTGCTGAGCCACACCGGGCCGATCGCCGCTCAGCAGCGGTCGACCGAACGGCCGCAGGGCGGTCATTGCCCAGGCACCCAACGCCAGCAGCACGCCCAGCACCAGAAGAACACTGCCCACAGCCAGCGTGTCCTTGTGCGTTTCGTGCGTTTCGTCCTTCCGGGTCAGCACCACCCGGATCAGCACCGCCACCGACAGCACTTCAACCACGACCTGGGTGATGGCCAGATCCGGAGCACCGAGGAACAGATCGATCAGCGCCAGACCCGCCCCCACCGCTCCGACGGACACCACCGCGGAGAGAAGGTCCTCCGTCTCGGCCGCGATCAGCGACCCGACGATCATGAAGGCGAGCAGACTCAGAAGCATCAGCATGAGAGGGTCCATCGCTCCTCCTTAAAGCACGGCCATCAGGTACACGATGATGATGACCGCACCGAACAGGCACCAGCTCACATACAGCGACAGCACGCCGCTATGGGCCTTGCGAAGGGCCTCGACGATTCCGCCGCCGTAACGCCCTCCGAGGCGATACACGTCAAAGGCTCCTTGCTCGCCGTCCCGCAAGGCGGCCCCGATGCCGGGGATTTCCTCGACTGTTCGGTAGAAGCTCGAGGCCGGCAGTTTGAACACCGACTGATCCCGCACCACCTCGCCGCCCACGAAAGTCCGGGCCACGCGGATCGTGGTGATCCTGCCGATCAGATAGAGCGCCAGGCCGCCCAGGACTCCCAGGAGAACCATGATCGTCGCCGGCGCCGGACTCCATAAACCGAACTGTCCCACCGTGATGGAGGCCCCCTCGTTCAGCACGGGCAACGGTTCGATGCCCATCTCGCCGACGACCGGCAGGATCAAACGAGACAGCGGCCATTGGGCGGCCACGCCGAATCCGAGGCAGAGCAGGGCAAGAGCCGACATCGGCAACAGGGACATGACCGCCGCAACCCGCCCGCCGGAGGTTCGGGAAACCGCCGGGGTCGGAGAGGCTGCCCCCCAGAACACCAAGGCCAGCGCTTTCACCGAGGCGGCCAGAGTCAGGGCACTACCGAACACCGCCGCCACCAGCGCGAAAATGGCCAGAGGGGTGCCCACTTGCAGGCAGGCCTGGAACACCAGCCACTTGCTGACAAAGCCGTTCGTGGGCGGAACGCCGCTGATCGCCAAGGCCGCCACCAGCGAGCAGGCGAAGGTCCCCGGCAGAACGCGCGAAAGCCCGCCCAGATCGCTCATGGCGTCCGTGCCCGTGCGTTTTTGTACGTTGCCGTAGATGCCGGCGCCGCCATCTTTGTTAATCTCATAAGGATTAGGGCCACCAGTGGGAGATGCGCCTCCGTAATACGGCCGGCCGTCGCGCAGGAACCGCTGGGGC
>JAPKGY010000135.1 GCA_026647385.1 Phycisphaerae bacterium
ACTTGCTCTGCAAACTAGAGTGGAGGAACTGGTTACATGGCCAAGGCTGTATTCGAACGTACGAAACCGCACGTCAACGTCGGCACGATCGGCCACGTCGACCACGGCAAGACGACCCTGACCGCGGCGATCACGCTCGTGCAGTCGAAGAAGGGGCTGGCGACCTTCAAGTCCTACGATGAAGTCGCCAAGGCGTCCGAGAAGGAAGGGCGTCGCGACCCGACGAAGATTCTGACGATCGCGACGGCTCACGTGGAGTACGAGACCGAGAAGCGCCATTACGCCCACGTCGATTGCCCGGGTCACGCCGATTACGTCAAGAACATGATTACCGGCGCCGCCCAGATGGACGGGGCGATCCTGGTTGTTTCCGCGGCGGACGGGCCGATGCCCCAGACTCGCGAGCACATCCTGCTGGCCCGCCAGGTGAACGTGCCGGCGATCGTGGTCTTCCTGAACAAGGTCGATCTGGTCGACGACCCCGAGCTGCTCGAGCTGGTCGAGCTGGAGATCCGGGAACTGCTCAGCAAGTATGAGTTCCCGGGGGATGACACCCCGATCATCAAGGGGTCTGCCAGCCAGGCGCTCCTGGCCCCCGAGGATCCCGAGAAGAACAAGTGCATCGCGGAGTTGCTGGCCGCCGTCGATTCGTTCATTCCGGAGCCGGTCCGGGCGATCGACAAGCCGTTCCAGATGTCGATCGAGGACGTGTTCAGCATCAAGGGTCGCGGCACGGTCGGCACCGGTCGTATCGAGCGCGGGGTGGTGAAGGTTGGCGACACGGTCGAGATCGTCGGTCTGGGCGAAACCCGCAAGACCACGGTGACCGGCGTCGAGATGTTCAACAAGACGCTGGATCAGGGGCAGGCCGGCGACAACGTCGGGGTGCTGCTTCGCGGCGTCGAGAAGAACGATCTGGAGCGCGGGCACGTGCTGGCGGCGCCGGGAACGATCACCCCGCACACCAAGTTCCGGGCCCAGGTCTACGTGCTCAAGAAAGAGGAAGGCGGCCGGCATTCGCCGTTCTTCAGCGGCTATCGTCCGCAGTTCTACTTCCGCACGACGGACGTGACCGGCGGGCTGAAGCTGCTGGGCGACGCCGAGATGTGCATGCCCGGCGACAACATCGAGCTCGAGGTCGAGCTGGGCAAGCCGATCGCCATGGAGGAAGGTCTTCGGTTCGCGGTGCGCGAGGGCGGCCGAACGGTCGGCTCGGGTGTCGTGGTCAAGATCATCGAGTAAGGAGTTGCGATAGCGCCTCCGCCCCGGTAGGGCGGGGGCGGACGGTTTTGTCTCCGGAGGAGGCCGGGACTGCCGGTCTCCTCCGGTCGACTGATAATCAGGGCTGAATGAGAATCGCGGGGTGGGCAGCGCGTGCGACGGGCACGTGTGAACCTCCGAAGGATTCGTTTTTGGCGGCGGACCCTGGAAAAAAGCCGGTCCGCCTGAGGTTCGGGTTCCGGACGTCCCGCAGAGGCGAAAACGATGGCCAAGTCGACGAAACGAGAATATGTGTGGCTGCAGTGTACCGAGTCGGGGGACCTGAACTATCGCGTGTCCGTGAGCGTGCTCGGCGGCAATCCAAAGCTCGAGCTGAAGAAATACTGCCCTCGGCTTCGCAAGCGCACGCTGCACAAGGTGAAGCGGAAATAGAACCTGACGGGCGGCGTCCGGGCGATTCGCAAGTTCGGTTTTCCGAAAGGTTCCTCTTGGGTCGCGAGCTCTCGAAAACGGGTTCGCCTTAGGAGCATAGCTCAATTGGCTAGAGCACCGGTTTCCAAAACCGGCGGTTGGGGGTTCGAGTCCCTCTGCTCCTGGTGAGGGGCCACACCGCTGGACGGTGTGCGGGGGCGATGGGGCCTGGCAGTGAGGCTGGAAACGAAGAGCCCCGGCTTGGGATGAGGCCGGCGTTTGGATTGATTGACTGAGGAGTTTTCCGTGAGCGACGCGGCACAGGGAGCCGGCAAGCGACAGGACGAAGCCCGACTCGGCGGCGGCGGGCTTCGCATTTACAAGCCCGGGCAGGGTTACTACACGCGCGTGGGGACAGCCATCGGCATCGGTGTGCTCTCCCTGTGGGGGACCTTGTTCCTCAGCGATCAGTTCGCGACGTACATGGACCCGAACACCAAGTACTTCATGCCGGTTCGATACGGTGTGTGCCTGGCGGTTTTCGCGGCGATGTGTGTCCTGGGCTACTGGATCGTCGGGCTTCATCGCCGGGCGAACGAATTCTTCATCGCCACCGAGGGCGAGATGAAGAAGGTGAGCTGGATCTCGTGGCCTGACCTGGTGCGTTCGACGCAGGTCGTCGTGATCTCGGTGCTCGTCCTGGGGCTTTTCCTGTTCGTGGTCGACATCGTGTTCATGGAGTTTTTTGCCGCGATCGGCGTGCTCAAGGGTGTGCCGTCGCTGTTTGGTGGATGACGGGGTTCCACGTATGACCGGCCCGGATTCGGACAACATGACGCAGGCGAGCCAGGGTGCCCCAGGCGGCGCTTCAGCATCCGCGAGTACGACGCCGACGGCGTCGGCCAGGCCCGAGGCGAAGGGTGTCGAGCCGACCCGGGCGGGCATGAAGTGGTACGTCCTGCGCGTGGCGAGCAACAAGGAGGACCAGGTTTGCGAGGCCCTCGACCGCAAGGTCAAGGTCGAGAACCTGCAGGACCGCGTGGGCCGGATCCTCGTGCCGACCGCCAAAGAGAAGCGGATGAAGGCCGGCCAGGTCAAGATCTACGAGCGAAAGCTCTATCCGGGCTACGTGTTCGTCGAGATGGCGACCGAACCGGACGGCTCGATCCCGGAGGCGGTGTGGTTCCTCATCAAGGAAACGATGGGGGTCGGCGATTTCATCGGGTCGGACAACAAGCCGACGAGCATGCGCGACCACGACGTCGAGATGATGCTCCTGGCGGCCGCCAAGAAAGAGGACGAGGAAGCCGCCCTGCAGGGCCTGGAGTTCGCCAAGGGCGATCGGGTCAAGATCAAGGAAGGTTCGTTCCAGAATTTCGAGGGTCACGTCGACAGCATCGACGAGACCAAGGGCATTGTGACCGTGCTGCTCACGATTTTCGGCCGGGCGACTCCGGTCGACGTCGAATACTGGCAGCTTGAGAAACTGTGAGAGGTTGGCCGTGGCTAAGGAAGTAATGGTTGTGATCAAGCTGCAAGCGCCGGGCGGGCAGGCGACGCCCGCTCCCCCGATCGGTCCGGCGCTGGGTCAGCACGGCGTGAACATCGGGCAGTTCGTTCAGCAGTTCAACGCCCAGACGGGATCGTTGGGCGGCATGATCGTGCCCGTGGAGATCACGGTTTACAAGGACAAGTCGTTCACCTTCATCGTCAAGAGCCCGCCGGCCGCCGTCCTGCTCAAGGAGGCGGCGGGCATCGCCAAGGGCAGCGGCGTGCCGAACAAGGAAAAGGTCGGCAAGGTGACGATGGCCCAGGTCCGCAAGATCTCCGAACGCAAGAAGAAGGATCTCAACGCGTTCGATATGGACCACGCCGATCGGATCATCCTGGGGACCGCACGGTCGATGGGCATCGAGATCGAAGGGTAACCCCCGGGCGCCGGGTTTCAGGCCGGCCCGCCGGCCGCACCGACCGACCCTTGCCGTACGGGGTGGATGACAAGTCCGGGGCCGAAGGCTCCGGGGAACCCGAGTCGGCCTGACCACGGGCTGACAGGCGGAATGATCCGCCGGTTCCTGGTCTTTTAGTGGGAGGCGAATAATGCCGAAACGCAGCGTCGTTTACCAGACCCAGAGTTCCAAACTGGGTGACAGCAAGAAGGCCTACCCCGTCGGGGAGGCGGTCAGCCTCCTCAAGACCATGGCGACGGTCAAGCCGGAAAAGCCTTACAAGAAGGGGTTCCGCCCCCGCAAAGGTTTCGACCAGACCGTCGAGTTGGTCATGTTCCTGGGAATCGATCCCAAGCAGGCGGATCAGATGATCCGCGGCGCGATGTCGTTGCCCAAAGGGATCGGCAAGACCAAGAAGGTGATCGCCTTCTGTCCCGAGGAGATGGCGGCCGACGCCAAGCAGGCCGGCGCGGTCGAGGCGGGCGCGGACGACCTGATCAAGCGGGTCAGCGACGGGTGGCTGGACTTCGATCTGGCGATCGCACACCCCGCCGTGATGGGCAAGGTGGGCAAGCTGGGGCGGGTGCTCGGACCTTCCGGCAAGATGCCCTCGCCCAAGTCCGGGACCGTGACGCCCAACGTCGTCCAGGCGGTCAAGGAGTATTCCGCCGGCAAGCTCGAATACCGCAACGACAAGGGCGGCAACGTGCATGCGGTTGTCGGCAAACTGAGCTTCCCCGCGGAGGATCTGCAGGCGAACATCGAGGCGTTCGTCGATCATATCCGCCGGGCTCGGCCTCAGACGGCCAAGGGCCAGTTCATCAAGGGGGCGTTCATTTCGGGAACCATGACCCCCTCCATCCGATTGGATGTGGGCTGACGGATCGAAGCGGGACCGATACGCACGCCGTGAAGCGTGTTCGACAGAATAAGGCGTAAGACGATGAGCAAACCAATCAAAGACCTGATGACGAAAGAGTACCAGCAGCGGTATGGCCAATCGGCCAGCGCTTGCGTGGTGAGTGTGATCGGCCTGGATGCCATTTCGACGAATAAGCTCCGCGGCGAGCTGCGGGCCAAGAACCTGCGACTCCAGGTGGTCAAGAACAGCCTGGCCAGGCGGGCATTCGGCAATACCGCGCTGGCCCCGCTCGGCGACGCGCTCGACGGCCCGTGTGCCCTGGTGACCGGGAGCGGGTCGGCCATCGATATCGCCAAGGTGCTGGTCGACATGAAGAAGACCTACCCGAAGATCGAACTGCGGGTGGGGATGCTGGACGGCGACCCGCGACTGATCGACATCGAGCAGTTGTCGAAGATGAAAGGGCGCATGGAGCTGCTGGGCGAAGTGGCGGGGATTCTGCGCGGTCCGGGCGCGCGCCTGGCGGGTTGCCTGGCCGGCCCGGCCGGTCGGATCGCCGGTTGTGTCAAGGCGATCGTCGAGAAGGGTGGCGAGAGCAAAGCCGAGGAGCCGGCGGCAGCCTCGGCGTGAAGGGCGAACTGCCGGGAGCACGCCCCGCGAGTACGCGGGCGCGGCACCCAGAGGCGAAAGTATTGACTTTTTGATGTTGCGACGTTTTGACGTTTGCTTGTATCGCATTCCGCTGTTGGTCGCGGATTGGCCGGTAGACCGGATTAAATAGGCGTCAATGGGACGCCACCTATCAGACTCAGCGAAATGGCGTTGGATGAACGGGAGTTTGTGATTATGGCAGATGCACCGGCAAAAGAGTTCAGCGCGGACACCAAGGCGCTGGCGGAGAAGATCGTTGGGCTGACGCTGAAGCAGGCCCAGGAACTCGTGGAGTGCCTGAAGGACGAGTACGGGATCGAGCCGGCGGGTGGCGGGGCGGTCATGGTCGCCGGCCCGGCGGCGGGCGGCGGGGCGGCTGAGCCCGTCGAGGAGAAGACGGCTTTCGACGTGGTGCTCAAGGCGGCGGGGAATGAGAAGATCAAGGTCATCAAGGTTGTTCGCTCCGCCACCGGCCTGGGCCTGAAGGAAGCCAAGGACCTGGTCGAAGGCGCCCCGAAGACGGTCAAGGAAGGCGTCACCAAGGACGAGGCGGCGAAGCTCAAGGCGGAGTTCGAGGAGGCCGGCGCGACCGTGGAGATCAAATAAGTACCTCCCCCGCCGGGAACGGCTTTGGGGAGACCCCCCGAGGACCGGGCCCGCGGATACTGACGGGCGGTGTCAAGGGAACCGCTCGGGCAGGAGCCAAGCTCCTGCGACCGTGTTCGGAGGACCGCGGCGATTGCAGTGGATCTGTAACGCTCCGAATGTGCTCGCAGGGGCTTGAAAAACCTCGGCTCGTGGCGGTTTCGGCGGGAAGTGTGATCGGCCGGCTTCGCAGCGGGGGTGGCTTGGGTCGGCACGCCCAGTTGCCGCGGCGAGCCAAACGGTCACGGACTCCGAAGCCGCGAGTGCGGCCGGGGCATTTGCCATGGCCGGGGGCAGGCTGTATAATACCAAGTTCATATGCGGCCGGGCTTTGCGGACGAATGAAGCGGCCCGCGTGTGTGGGGTCGGGTGGAGCGGTGGAGGAGCATTCCGCGGTGGTGTGCGGGATCGGCTGGCGGGTCGGCTTGCGAGAGGCCGACCGGGCAGGACCGTCAGTCGAACGGATAGCACGCCGCCTGATTTCCGTCCTGAAGAAGATTCTGTTGATGAACGGTTCATGAGGTGGCCATGCCGAGGCATCCGCGCGCTGCCGCGGATGTGGGCGGCGGGCTTGTGCCATGGTTGCGTCGGCCGACGGCGGACGATCGGCCCGGCGGGCGCGGATTCGCCCGCGGGTGCCACTCCCGGGCGTTGTTCGACCTGTGGTGAAGAAGCATAAGGAAGCGTTCTCATGTTTCAGATGAAGGAAATCCGGAGTTTCGGCAAGGTCGGCGATGCCCTTCCGATCCCGCCGTTGACCCGAATCCAGACGGACTCCTACGCGCGGTTCCTTCAGGCGGACGTCGAGCCGCACAAGCGGCGGAGCGAGGGGCTGGAAGCCCTGCTGCGGGAGGTGTTCCCGATCGACAGCTACGACGGGAACATGTCGCTGCAGTACGTCTCGTACGAACTCGGGAAGGCCCGGTACACGCCGGACGAATGCCGCCAGCTCCGGCTGACCTACGGCATGCCGTTCCGGATCAAGGTCCGGCTGGTCCGCAAGAACACCGACGAGATCGCCGAGGACTCGATCTACCTGGGCGAGCTGCCCATCATGATGGGCGGCGGCGAGTTCATCATCAACGGCGCCGAGCGCGTCATCGTGAACCAGTTGCACCGTTCGCCGGGCGTGGACTTCGTGAAGATCCAGGCGGAGGGCGACCGGGCCCTGCACGCTTGCCGCATCATCCCGGAGCGCGGAAGCTGGATCGAGATCATCGTGACCAAACGGGACATCCTCGCGGTGCGGATCGACCAGTCGGCCAAGATCGCGGGGACGACCTTCCTGCGGGCGATGGATGCGGCCTACGGCAGCAATGAGGCGATCATCAAGGCCTTTTACGGCAACAAGATCCGCAACGTTCGGCCGGGTTCGCTCAAGCCGGAGATGTACGCCGTCAGCGACATCGTCGACGCCGAGTCGGGCGAGGTCATCGTCCGGGGCGGCTGTCAGGTCGGTGATGCGGTGAACCGGATCCAGAAGAGCGAGATCAAGACGGTTTCGATCATCGAGCAGGTGCAGGACCCGCTGATTCTGAACACGATGGCCGAGGACGGCTGCGCCGATCACGACAACGCGCTGCTGAAGGTCTACACCCGATTGCGTCCGGGGATGAACTCCTTCATCGGCACACGGGCGATCGCCCGCCCGATCACGTCC
>JAPKGY010000136.1 GCA_026647385.1 Phycisphaerae bacterium
GGCCGCTGTAGAGATCGAGCCAGCGGCCGCCCACCGAAATATTGCGCAAAATGCGGTTATGCTTCGGCCGCGCCGGATCATCCTGGTAAAGGGTCAACCACCGTTCTGATCGAGGGCGAAACCGGCACGGGCAAGGAGCGGGTCGCGCAGGCCATTCATGCGGCCGGTCCGCGTTCGAGCAAGCTGTGCGTTCCAGTGAATTGCGCGGGCATGACGGAATCGCTGATCGGCAGCCAGTTGTTTGGCCACCGCCGGGGCGCGTTTACCGGCGCGGTCGCGGATCATCACGGGGTCTTCGAGACCGCCAACGGCGGCACGGTCTTTCTGGACGAGATTGGCGATATTCCGTTGAGCATGCAGACGAATCTGCTTCGCGTGCTTCAGGAGCGGGAGATTACCCGGCTGGGCGAGTCGAAGCCCCGGCCTGTGGATGTGCGAGTGATTGCGGCGACCCACCAGGACCTGGATCAACTGGTCCGGGAGGGGAAGTTCCGAATGGACTTGCTCTATCGCATTCGGGTGGCGCGGATTGTCGTCCCGCCGCTCCGCGATCGTCGTGAGGATATTCCCTTGCTGGTGGAGAAGTTCCTGACGGACGCCCGGCTGCGGATCAACCAGACGGTAGGGGGGGTGAGCAACGACGCGATGCGGAGGCTTTTGCGGCACGATTGGCCCGGCAATGTGCGTGAGCTGCAGAGTGCGATCGAGTCGGCTTGCATTGCCTGCCGGGGCTCGGTCATCCAGGAGTCCGACCTTCCTCCGGAATTGAGCGGGTCCGGCGCGTCCAGCCCGGCGTTTTCGAGTCCGCAGGGGGATGCGCGGAATCGGGTGTTGGCGGCGATTCGAGCAGCCAAGGGCAACCGGACGGCTGCCGCGCGTCTGTTGGGGGTGAGCCGGGCAACGCTTTATCGACGACTGCGGGAACTGGGCCTGGAGACGGGTGGTTGTCTCAAAGCATCCGGGCGTCTCGACTGAAACACCCATGAGACAATTGTGAGACGGATGATGTCTCAAGTACCCAGACCAGCCTGCACGCACCGGCCTGAGGGGGATTGCCGGAATTCTGTTCCGGCCGGGATCTTGGGCGATCCGGTGATTGGCACGCCGGATGAAGCCGATTTACGGACAGGAAGCCGGCCCGGTGAGGCCCCCTGTCCGCAAGATGTGCGGGGTGTTCATTCGAGGCGCGGGTTCCGCGAGGAATCGGCGGGATCTCGCCGGTCCGGCCCAAGCGAGAACGTCCGTCGCGCGAGAATCGGTGAGCGGACCTTGAGGTATCCAGTCCAGACACAGGTTGTCGAGGGCGCTCTCACGTGGGTGGCACCAGCAGGCGTGTCCCATTCTGGTTTATTTGCCCAGACGTATTCGGTACGGCACATGAGCCATCTGGTCAATCCCGATGAGACCGGGCCTCGCGCCGGAGGATGCAGCGACGTCATGCGAAGCGGCCCCGCCGATGCGGACAACGCGGACGAACTCCTGCGCGGGCTTCCGGGCATGCGGGCGGTGATGGCGGCGATCCGCGACCTGGCCCGGCTCGATGTTCCGGTTCTGATCGAGGGCGAGCCGGGCACGGGGGTGGAGTTCGTGGCCCAGGAGATCCACCGTCTGAGTCCGCGCAGTTCGGGGCCGTTCTACACGGTTTCGTGCGCCGCCATGGCGGAGCCCACATTGAGAAGCCAACTCTGGGGATACGCGCGCGGGGCCTTCGCGGACACGGTGGAGGATCGCCCGGGCGTGTTCGAGCTGGCGGAGGGGGGTACGGTTTTCATCGAGGAAGTCCGGGACATTCCGGGCAGTCTTCAGGTTCTTCTGGCCCGGATGCTCAAGACGCATGCGGTTACACGGCTGGGTGAGTCCGTGCCGCGTCATGTCAACGCCCGGCTGATCTGCGCGACGCAATACAACCTGATTCAGGAAGCGGCTGAAGGGCGGGTGGCTTTGGATTTGCTGTACAAGATCCGGGTTGCCCAGATATCGGTTGCCCCGCTGCGTGAGCGTCGGGTGGACATTCCCCTGCTGACGGCGTTCCATCTGCGCAAGAGTCGGCTGATGCCCGAGAAGCCGATTCCCGGTGTGAGCGATGAGGCGATGCGGCTGTTGCTGGACTATTCGTGGCCTGGAAATCTGACCGAGCTGCAGAGTGCGATTGAGTTTGCCGCGCTGCGTTGCGCGGGTCCCGCGCTCGCGCCGGCCGACCTGCCGGCGGAGATCGTAAGCCCGGGTCTAACCGGTCCGCTTTCGGCCAGGCCGGGGCAGACGGAGAAAGACCGTTATCTGGCCGCCATGGCGGCGGCGAAGGGAAATCGTACGGTTGCGGCCCGGCTACTGGGTGTAAGCCGGGCCACCCTTTACCGACGTCTCAAGGAACTGAAGATTGGCCCTGCCGAGTAGGTCGCGGCGGCCGTCTCACGCGAGACAGTCGCGAGACGGTTTTGAGGCGCCCTTGAGACTTCTGAAGGATACGGGCTTGGGGGGATGCGGCTGGGACCCGGCTTTCGGTGCCGGAATCCGGTTTTCGGTGTTCGAGGGAGCCCATGGCGGCGTGGCACGACACCTGATACGAGGAGACTGACAGGGCGGCGGTTGTCACGGTTGTCCGGAAATCAGGAATGGATCTGGTTCGGGCGTCGCGTGGCTGCCTAATATGAGGGTCGAAGGAACGGCACTTTGGCCTGTGGGCCAAGGTGGTTTCGTGCGACACTTCGAATCAGGCGAGCGTGCCACGATTGTTGGAGTGATGGCGATACGGAAGCCTTGCCTCGACGTTGGGAATACCAACCGACACAGCCTGTTGGCGTGAAGAGGCGGGGATTCTTCTCAGTGGCTTACTTACTCAGAGGAGGTATACCTCATGCACGCCAAGAACAGTTGGGGACTCGTTTTCGGGACGGCACTGCTGCTGGTGGCGGTGGCTGCCCTGGGGTGTCGGCCGACGATGCCGCATTCGTTCACTTGGCCGGCGACGGGCGACACGGTGCAGTCTCATCCCAAGCCACCGGAGGGCGGGTATTACACGAACTGGGATCCGTACGCGGCCACGATCGAGCTTGAGCCGGTCAAGGACGTGAACCCGGTCCACACGCAGCACGTTCTCGTCGCGACGGTCAAGGATGCGGAGGGCAAGCCACTTCCGAACCGGCGGGTGGAGTGGATGATCGCCAACGGCAGTGTGGGCGACATCGTCGAGGTAGACGAGAGCGGGTGGCGGGCCAGTCGGGGCTACAAGGTGGACAACCACTTTGCGGTTTCGCATACCAACAACGACCCGCACGTTCTGGATCGCGGGAACAACGATCCGGCGGACGACATTCAGCTAACGACGGGCCAGACGTGGTGTGTGATCACCTCGCCGGTCGAGGGGGACACGCACATCGTGGCGTACGCGCCGGCGATTTACGAGTGGGACAAGCATAAAGTCTTCGCCGTGAAGCACTGGTATGACGTTGCCTGGGAATGGCCGCCGGCGGCGACCAACCGGACCGGCACGCCGCATCAGCTCATGACCAAGGTCATGAAGTACTCGGACGGATCGCCGCTGCCCGGCTACGTTGTGAATTACAAGCTCACGGGTGGGCCCGCGGGGACGTTCGATCCGGGCGGCGGCGCGACGGCTTCGGTCCGGACGAACGAGCAGGGCATCGCGATGGTGACGTTGAACCAGGTCCGGCCCGAGGCGGGGACCAACGACATCGAGATCGAGATCATCCGGCCTGAGGACATCCAATGCTGCAAGCCGGCTGTCTTTATCGCCAAGGGGGCCACGCAGAAGACGTGGATCGCGCCCCAGATCGGCATCCAGAAGACGGCTCCGCCGACGGCGATGGTGGGCGACCAGTTCACCTACAACATCGTCGTATCCAACCCGGCGCAGGTGGAGGCGCGGGACGTGGTCGTGACCGACGCGATACCTGACGGGATCGAGTATGTCTCCAGCCAGCCCGAGGCCCGGGTAAGCGGATCGACGCTGACCTGGTCCCTGGGGACGCTGGCTGCCAATGGTCAGTCGAGCATTGCCGTTCAGGTCAGGGCGACGCGGACCGGCAAGTTCACGAACTGTGCGGAAGTGACCGCCGAGCAGGGCCTGACGGCGAGAGACTGTGCGGACACGGTGGTCACCGCTCCGGCGCTGGCGATCGAGAAACGTTGTCCGGCGGAGGTGGTCATCTGCGATCCGATCCCGTACACGATCGTGGTCACCAACAAGGGAGACGGGCCGGCCACCAACGTGAAGATCAGCGACCAGTTGCCGGACGGCCTGACCACCGAGGACGGAAGGACCTCATTCACGATGGAGGTCGGCGATCTGGGTGCCGGCCAATCCCGGGAGTACACGGTCAACGTCAAGGCGACCCGGCCGGGGACGTTTGACAATCGCGTGACGGCCACCGCCGACAAGGGGCTGACGGCTGAAGCCAGTTGCTCCACGACGGTGCGCAAGCCGGTGCTGGCGGTGACAAAGACCGGGCCGGGCGAGCGATTTGTCGGACGCCCGCTGCCGTTCGAGATCACCGTGACCAACACCGGCGACGCTCCGGCTCGCGACACGGTGCTTACCGATATGGTGCCGTCGAATGCCGCATTCGTTGAGGCGAGCGACGGCGGCCAGTTCGCCGATGGCCGGGTGACCTGGAACCTCGGGACTCTTGAACCGCAGGCCTCGCGGAAGGTCACCATCACCCTCAAGTCGACCCAGCGCGGCGAGGTCAAGAATACGGCGTCGGCCCGGGCGTACTGCACCGAGGCGTCGGCGGAGGCGATGACTCCGGTCAAGGGTATTCCGGCGATTCTGCTGGAGGTGGTGGACGATCCGGATCCGATCGAAGTCGGCGCCGCGACCACGTATACCATCGAGGTGACCAACCAGGGGTCGGCCGATGGCACCAACATCGTGGTGATGTGTAATCTGCCCGCCGAACAGGAGTTCGTATCGGCTGAGGGCCCGACGCAGCACAGCGTCCAGGGTCAGATCGTCACGTTCGCCCCGTTGGCCGAACTGGATCCGAAG
The DNA here is from genome assembly GCA_026647385.1 of Phycisphaerae bacterium. Taxonomy (GTDB): domain Bacteria; phylum Planctomycetota; class Phycisphaerae; order UBA1845; family PWPN01; genus JAPKGY01. The sequence continues at coordinate 5,009 of JAPKGY010000136.1, forward strand.
GCGAAAGTCACCTACCGGGTGACCGTCAAGGGTACCAAGGCCGGTGACGTGCGATTCAAGACCACAATGACGAGCGATTTCGCGACTACTCCCGTGGAGGAGACCGAAAGCACGCACGTCTATTGATCGGTTGGTCTGACTGAGGTATCAACGGGGTGCCGGAAACAATCCTCCGGCACCCCGTTTCTTGTGTGGATCGGACAGGTGCGGTATGGCGGCGTCAAGGAAACTGTTGTTGCTGTTCCTGGTGGGTTTGGCGGCGTGCGCGATGGGATGTGCGTCCCGGCGGGTCGACGTGTTGTCCGCGCGCTGTGAGGATTCGCGGCAGGACGGTCGTCTGAAGGCCCTTGCGTTTGTTACGACCTTCGAGGCCCGCAATCTCGAGGGTGAGCAATTGATCTATCAGGTTCGTTTGTTCGACCGGGATCGCAGCCCGCTTCGTTCCCGGGACGGGCGTTACCAGACGTCCGACGGCATCGTGGCCGCGACGACCTCGATGATCGTTCACCAGTCTCCGCAGGCCTTCAAGAATGTCCGGGTTTCCATTCCCGTGGAGGAACTGGGGGTGCCGCCCAACCGGATTCCCGTTCTGGTGGAGATGACCGTGCGGACCGCGAGGGGGGAACTCGTCGGGCAGAGTTGGCGTACTCTTCCTTCGCTGAAGCCCGAGGAGGTTATGCCGCCGCTGAAAGAGGCTCCCGTTTACTACTGGTTTTCCAAGGTTGTCGATCCCAATCGGCTGCCCATTCTGCAGGGGCCGTTTCCGACGTCGCAGGAGGCTCGGGAGAAGGCGGGGGAGGGGACGGAGATTCCGAAGCAGATGACTGCGGAGGACTATCTGTGGTTTGTGCCGTTCTGGGGTCCCAGGGATACGGGGAACGTGTTTCTCGTCGGCCCCTTTTGTTGTCAGGAAGATGCCAAGGAGATCCCGCGGCTTTTTGAAAGCATTCCCAATCCGGAGTTGAAGGGCCTGGTGGCGGGGGCTCCGGTGGAGGTCCAGGTCCAGCAATGGCTCAAGCAGCGGGGGCCCCAGTCCGCCGGGTCGGTTCCGGAAAGCAGCCCGGGGCCTTGATGAGCGGTGGAGTTGCGAGGCATTGCCATGGGTTAGCGTTGTGAGTGCCGCCCGGGCCGGCGGGCGGTGGGATTGCGGATTTCAAGTTTCGGATTCCAGAGTTCAGCTTTCAAACCTCAGATGTCCGATGTCAGCCCTCAAGTCTCAGGTTTCAGACACCAGATAGCAGGATGAAGGCCGTCCCGCGGAGGTGCGTCGTTTTTACCTCCCTCGGGCGGCTTCAGGTTGACATTCCTGTGGCGACGGATTAGGTTGTACGGGCACACGGATATGGGTGTTCACCCGGACACGGAGTCCTCGGCTCGCCCTATCGTAGGCTCGATGTGAGTTGCCCCGATGGTGGCCGAAACCGCCCGTCAGGAAACAGGTTCGCATGTCTGCCCGGCCGAGCAGGCGCGTTTCGAGGATCGTTTCTTCAGCCGCAAGCAGGCGGAACACTACCGCGATCGCTTCAAGAAGGGGCGTCGGCTGCGGACGGATCATCTGGAAAAAGAGGTCCTCCGTGAGTTGGGCGTGCGCGTCGGGCATATCGCCGTGGCCTTGGATCTTCCCGGCGGCACCGGACGGTTGTCCGGTACGCTGTTGGAGTTCGCGGACACCGTCATCCTGGCTGATCGATCGCTGGCGATGCTCTGCGTCGCGAAGGAGGATCTGGCCAATCCGCGGATCAAGTGTCAGTTGGTGGATGCGGATCATATCGGTCTGGCCGATGACAGCGTGGATCTTGTTTTCTGTCATCGATTTCTGCAGCACATACTGGACGCTCCGCGACGGGTTCGGATTCTCAACGAGCTCGCCCGGATCAGTCGACGTTACGTGATCCTGTCTTACTATCCTCCGAGTTTTTTGAGCCGTTGGCGCGCATTCAGGCGGCGACTGCTCGGGCGAGCGGCCCCGGTGGGCAGCCAGCCGTCCGTCGAGCAGTACTGCGGCGAGATCCGGGCAGCCGGGCTGCGGCAGGTTCATACCGTGACGATGCGACATTTCCCCGTGACCGGCACATTCTACCTCCTCCAGCGCTTCGACACCGCGGATTCGCCCTGCGGGACCTGACCGTCTGCTTAAAGGCAAGCCCCCTCCGCTGCTCGCGCAGTGCCGCGACCGCTGCGGAGGCCGGACCACTGTCTCATGTGAGACAGGTTCGACACAGGTTTGAGACATAGACACGTCTCAAAGGGTGTACCAAGGCCGGGGATCGTGCCCGTCTTGATCGTTATCCGGGATGACGAGGCGCTCGCCCTTTGGGGCGGCCGCGCGGGCTGAAGCCCGCGGCTCGTTATGCACCGCGAATTCATGGA
>JAPKGY010000137.1 GCA_026647385.1 Phycisphaerae bacterium
AGCCAGCTTTTTCCTCAAGGAAGTGCGTTCGTCCTTTGAATGTTTTCCGCTGACATCCCGAGTGATGGCGACCTTTGCCCCGGGCAGCCCGGACAGCGGGTTAAACAGCGCGATAGTCAATTTTGATAATGCAGTCTGTGGTAATAGTCCGGCCGGTGGTTCAGCCGACGTGCGGCGTGACCGGGCCCGATCTCGGGCAACAGCACGCCGCACAACGCTAACGGCGGGGATGTGGAGCCCTGGCGAGTGCAGTCCTGTGGCGGGGGAGGGGGACCGCAGGGCTCATGGCAGGGGAATACGGCTTATCGCCCGGCGTGCGGCGTTATCGGCCGGTCGATGAGCTTCGCCGAACGCGGTTCCCGGGGCGGGGTTCGGCCTGAGGGTGCCATGAGACAGCTGGTTCGGGTCATTGTTTACAACGCCCAGGAAGACCATTCGGCGGCGATCCGCGCCGATCTGCTGAGCCTTGACGGCGTCCAGATCGTGGCCGAGGTCGACGAGGTCGCGCTCGTGGAGCAGGCGGTGCGGCAATTCCCGGCCGAGATCCTGCTGGTCAATCTCGACCCGGCCCCGGAAGTCGTACTTCCCGTCGCCGCCAGCATCGCCGGCAGCCGCTCGGAGCCGGCGGTCTTCGTGTTGTCCGGATCCGCCGACGCCCAACTCATCCTCGCCGCTCTTCGCGGAGGCGTTCGCGAGTTCCTCACCAGACCGCTCGACCGTGCCCAGCTCAGCGCCGCGATCGACAAGATCGCCGCCGTCAGCACCAGTTCGCAGGAGGTGGGGCGGCTGATCTCGGTTTTCGGGACCATCGGCGGCGCCGGTGCTTCCACAATCGCGACCAACCTGGCGATGGAACTCCACAGCTTCAACGTTCGCAAGGGCGTGGCCGTGGTCGATCTCGATTTCCGCTACGGCCAGCTCGCGACCATGCTCGATCTGCACGCGGACTACACCATCGCCGACCTCTGCGATACCCCCGAGCAGCTCGATCCCGCCATGATCGATCGGGCGATGGTCAAGCATTCCTCGGGCTTGCACTTGCTCGCACGCCCGAACCACTTTTCCCAGGCCGACCAGTTCACCGCCGCCCACTGCGCCTCCGTGCTCAGCTCCCTGCAGCAGGTTTACGACTACGTGATCGTCGACGGGCCTCTGCGCTTCGATCCCGGCGGCGTGGCTGTTCTGGACCTGGCCGACGTCGGTCTTTTCGTCATCCAGCTGCTCGTGACCAGCGTCCGCAACATGCACCGCATCTTCACCGCCTTGCGAGAGGGGGGATACAACCTCGATCGCTTCAAGCTGGTGTGCAATCGCGTGGGCCAGGAGTCGGGGCATCTGGGAATCGAGCATGTCGAGAAGACCCTGGGCAAAAAGATTGCTTTCCAGATACCCGACGACTGGAAAACCGTCAGCTCGGCCATCAACGTGGGCACGCCCCTCATCGAGATGGCCCCCAAGGCGCGGGTCCGCCTGGCCATTCGTGAGATCGCCGAGAGTATTGCGAATCCGCAGTCCGGCACGGCGGCGGCCGACCGCAACGGCAGCCGCGGCGGGTTGCTGGGCCGTATTTTCAGCGGAGCAACGTGAGGAGTTACGAGATGTTCGGCAAACTGAGGTCACCCATGCAGGCGAAGCCCGCCGGCGCCGGTTCCGACGGCAAGGCCGGTAACGGCTCCGTCGCGGTCGAGGATCCCGGCGCCAAGAACGCCAAAGCGGTCGTTCCCAGATCCGGGCTGGACAAGGCCGTCAAGGTCGTCGACGACAAGGTGGAAAAATTCAACGCGCTGAAGATGCGCATCCACCGCAAGCTCGTCGACCAACTCGACCTGACCGCCATCAACAACGAGGACGCCGGCATCCGCGACAAGGTCGGCGAGCTGATCCTCAACCTCTGCGAAAAAGAGGACGTCCTCCTCAATCACAACGAACGACAGAAACTCGTCAGCGAGATTCTCGACGAGACCTTCGGCCTCGGGCCTCTGGAGGTTATCCTCAAGGACCCGACCGTCAGCGATATCCTCGTCAACGGGCCGAAGCAGATCTTCGTCGAACGCCGGGGGCGCCTCGAGCCGACCGAAGTGCAGTTCCGCGACAACAGCCACCTGCTGCACGTGATCGACAAGATCGTCAGCGCGGTGGGGCGGCGGTGCGACGAGGTCTGTCCGATGGTCGACGCCCGCCTCAAGGACGGGTCACGCGTCAACGCGGTGATTCCGCCTCTGGCGATCGACGGGCCGAGCATGTCTATCCGGCGGTTCGGCAACGACCCCATCACGTGGGAGGACTACGTCAACTTCAAGTCGTGCGCGCCGCACATGGTCGACTTCTTCCAGGCGTGCGTCGAGTCACGGCTCAACATCCTGATCATCGGCGGTACCGGGTCGGGCAAGACCACGCTGCTCAACAACATGTCGAGCTTTATCCCCTCCACCGAGCGGATCGTGACCATCGAGGACGCCGCGGAACTGCGCCTGCGCCAGCCGCACATCGTGCGCCTGGAAACCCGCCCCGCCAACATCGAGGGCAAGGGACGCATTGCCATTCGCGATCTGCTCATCAACAGCCTGCGCATGAGGCCGGACCGCATCGTCGTCGGCGAGTGCCGCGGGGCCGAAACCCTCGACATGCTCCAGGCCATGAACACCGGGCACGACGGCTCCCTCACCACCCTGCACGCCAACAGCACCCGTGACGCCGTCCAACGCGTCGAGACGATGGTCATGATGGCCGGCTTCGACCTGCCGGTGAAGGCGATTCGCCAGCAGTTCTCGTCCGCCGTCCATCTGATCGTCCAGGCCCAGCGACTCACCGGCGGGCCAAGAAAAATCACCGGCGTCACCGAAGTCACCGGCATGGAGGGGGACGTCGTCACCATGCAGGACATCTTCAGCTTCGAGCAGCAGGGCATCGACAATAACGGAAAGGCATACGGGCGAATCGTCGCCACCGGCATCCGCCCGACGTTTCTGGATCGGCTCAAGGCCTCGGGTTGCGAAATCAATCCGGCCTTGTTTGAAAGGCAAGTACTGATCAGCGACTACGACACGTGACGGATCGCCCGCCGGCCGGCGAAATCCGGCGGACCGGCGATCCTCGCGTCGTGGTCGGCTGTACCCCACGGGGGTGATTCATGGGTACGCTGACTATCCTTATTCTGCCCATTCTGGGTGCGGTTCTGTTGGCCTGGGGCATCTTCCAGGTCATCATGGACCTGCGCACCGCCAAGCAACGCCGGGTGGTCGACCGGCTTTCCGAGAACGCGGCCTCCGCCGGCCGGCGGGATAAGCAGGTCAAGGAGTCACTGCTACGCAAGCGGGCGGCCGACGCCCATAGCGGATTCCTCGACTCGGTCATGTCGCGGATGCAGATCGTCAAACGCCTCCAGTCCGCGCTCGACCAGGCCGACGTCGACTGGTCCGCCTCGCGGATGCTCGTCAATCTCACCGCCGCGACCCTCGGTATCGTCGCCGTGCTCTTCTTCCTCCAGATCGGGATCATCAGCCTCATCGGCGTCGGCGCCGCTACCTTCTGCCTCCCGCTCCTGTGGCTCATGCGAAGACGCAAAAAACGCATCAAGGCGCTCGTCGAACAACTGCCCGACGCATTCGACCTCATGGGCCAGGCGCTTCGAGCGGGGCACGCCCTGGCCGGCGCCATCCAACTCATCAGCCAGCAGATGCCCAATCCCATCGCCAAGGAATTCAGCCGGGTCTTCCACGAGCAGAACCTCGGCCTCAAGATCGAGGACGCCCTGCTCAATATGGCCCGCCGCGTCGATCAGATGGACGTCCGGTTCTTCGTCACCGCCGTCCTCATCCAGCGGCAGACCGGCGGCGACCTGGCCGAGGTCCTCGACAAGATCGGCAAGGTCATCCGCGACCGCGTCCAGCTGCTCGGGACCGTGCAGGCCCTGACCGCCGAGGGACGCCTCTCCGGCTGGGTCCTGCTGGCCTTGCCCGTCGTGGTTTTCTTCGCGTGTCTCGTCGTCAATCGAGATTACGCCATGACCCTCATCGATACGTCCAGCGGGCGGATCATGCTCGCCGTCGCCGCGGCCATGGACCTGATGGGCATGGCCATGATCAAGAAAATCGTGAATATCAAGGTGTAATGCCATGACACAATTGATAATCCTGGCCATTCTCGTCGTCCTGAGCGCCATGCTCATCGTCTACAGCCTTCTCCCCGATCGCAGGCAGCACGAGGAGAAGATCCTCCGGCGAATGACCGGACGCAAGGGCGAGGTACCCGACCTCCCCATCGTCGACCAGAACCGCAAGTCGGCGGCCAGCCAGGTCATGGAGAAGGTCGCCCCCCTGGCCATGAAGCCGGTCATGCCCAAAAGCGACGAGGAAATGTCCACCCTCCGCGAGAAACTCGCCCAGGCGGGGTACCGCAGCGAGTCCGTGGTCCGCGTCTTCCTCGCCAGCAAGACCATGCTCGGCATCGCCCTGGCTGCCGTGACCCTGCTGATCTGTTGGACCCGTGGAATGGAAGTCCAACAGCTCTTCGGCTTCGCCGCGACCGCCGCCGGCGCCGGCTTCATGCTGCCTAACGCCTGGCTTTGGATGGCCCGCCATCAGCGTGCCGAACAGATCCGCAACGGCCTGCCCGATTCGCTCGATCTGCTCGTCGTCTGCGTCGAATCAGGCTTGGCCCTCGATGCCGGCATTCAGCGAGTCAGCGAGGAAATGCGCCACGTCCACGTCGAACTCAGTGAGGAACTTCAGATCGCCACGCTCGAGAACCAGATGGGTGTGCCCCGGGCCGAAGCCCTCGAGCATATGGCCCGGCGTACCGGCGTGTCCGAGATGAACGCCCTCGTCGCGGTCATCACCCAGGCTGAACGCTTCGGAACCAGCGTCTCCAAGGCCCTCCGCACCCAGGCGGACATGCTCCGCGTCAAACGCAAGCTCAAAGCCGAGGAACGCGCCCAAAAGACCACCGTCAAGCTGATGCTTCCCCTGATCCTTTTCATCTTCCCCTCGATCTTCGTGGTCCTGGTCGGCCCAGCCGCCCTCCAGCTCTACAAGACCCTGGGCAGTGGCTCGCTCGGCGGCGGTTGATCCCTTCACCTGCGCCCAGCCCTTGAAAGGCAACGCCCCGACCGGAGCGGCTACCTTTGTTCTTTTCCGTCTGTCGACAATAAACACCCCTCCACCCCGCGCCGGTGCCGTTCCACCCCGACCGACGGGGGGGGGCGGCTCGCTGGCGTCAGGGTCTGGATTCAGGAAGCCTCGGGGCCGGCGGACGCCTCGCCACTCCTGCACCCTTCACACCCTCCACGCCCTTCGCACCTCACAGATTCCGCCTCGCCGCTTCGTCCCGGCCCATCCTCCGCCAAAGCCAGGCCCGCAGGCCGGGGCGCTGCCTCCGTTACCGCTGGGACATTTCTTCCATCCCGAGCGGCTTGCTCTCGCTGCCGGCGCTGCCTCCGTGACCCCGGCGGCATTTCGCTTTCCCGACCATTCCCAGATCGTTATCTCAGGCAGGTTAAACTATCGTTGAAACCGAGGCCTTGGGGGTAAAGGCTACCGCCCCAGCCGGTGATCGCCGCGGCACATCCCGAGTTGTACTCGTGTGTTTCGTTTTCGCGCGCAATGATGCTTTAAATGAACTAATTCTCCTGGTAAACGAAAAAAATGCGTTCTCCCACTTGATGATCGTCCCATAAGAGATACACTTAACATATATGGACACGTCCGCATCCGAGTCAATTCTGCCGGGGGGCTGGAGTTCGTTCTGATTGATCTTTGCTGGCTTGATGGGCCAGCCATGACGGCCGACCGCTTCGGATGAGAGCGACGTTGCGTGAAAGAGGGGCTTTCCAATTCAGTCGACCTGTGATCGAGCAGGTCGTCGAAGCAGGTCCAGCCCACGTCCAGAGGATGCGGCTTTCAACCCGTTGAGAAACCCCTGCCCGACGGCGCCGTCGGGAGGTTGGGCATGGCACGGCGACGCGGCCTGCGCAGGCGAGTATGCGCCTGAGGCCTCTGGACTTTCCGAGGAGGTGTAACATGAGACGAGCAAGAATCGGGGCGGGACTCATCGCGGCGCTGGGGCTGTTGTGGTTCACCTCGCCCGCGCCGGCGTACACCATTGCCGCCGGCCTCACATTGGACCTCCATCAGGATGTTCCGTGTGATCCATTCCTGAACAACTGCCCCAACGACTTCCATGTCGAGGGGATGATCTGCACGAAAACGGGTTCGACACCCGTGCTCGCCCGGCATCTGGATGGGCCCTTCCTCAACTTCTCATCCAGCGTCACCTATGTTGGGGACTGCTGGTGGAAATTCACCGCGGACTGGTGGGGGCTCTCGCCGAACTGGCCGGGCGGGATTCCCTACTGCACCATCATTCACCTCGGCCTGCTTTTCGACATTCAGGACGAAAACACGATCATCGATCTGATCGGATGGTGGACCCGAAACGGCATTCCCATCGGTCAAATCCACGGGACGCTCCGCAATGGCGGCTTCACGCCTGTACTGGGCTTCGACGTAACCCCGTTTCCGGTGGGGCCGCCGCCGTCCGGGTCGGCTGCACGAATCGGCAACGGCATCATCGAACCGATCGGCAAACCGATTCCCCTGCCTCCGCCCGGCCCCATGCCCATCGAGCTCCGGGTGACCGAGCTCGATGTGGTGGCGTTCGAGCGCGAGGCGCTCCCACCCGGCTGGTTCGACGAACTCCGCGAGGGCGGAATGCAGGAGATGTGGGATTGGGTTCCGGTCTTACACGCCTCCGGTGAGGATGTTGCGCCCGCGCGTCCGCTCTACATGGTGCCGGATTCATTCTTTGACGTTTTCCTGGAGATCGCAGGCGGCGGTGGCGGCGGGGGGGCGATCCATACTGCCTGGCCCGTGACCGTTCCGGCGAACGGCCTGCTGTTTATTCGCAGCAAGAGGCAGTTCGTCAACAATGCCGGCCAACTCGAGCCGGGGGACGGAATCTGGGAGTGGCATATCCATCAGGCTCAAGGGCCCGAGGCCTGCTGCTTCGACGATGGGTCGTGTCTGGTGATGACCCCGCCCGACTGCCTCGCCCGCGGGGGCTTCCCTCAAGGCCCGAATACCGTCTGCGATCCGAATCCCTGCCCGCAGCCGCCGAAAGAGCCGTGCTGCTGGCTCGATGGCTCGTGCTCCTATGTCCCCCTCGGATTGTGCATCCCGATGGGTGGCAGACCGCCGCAGGCCGGCGCATGCCTCCTCTGCGACGAGGTGACGATCGATCCCCTGTTCAATGTGATCGGGCGCAAGCAGGGCCAGGGGCCGGAACCTCGCCCCCAACTGATGCTCATGGCCCACC
>JAPKGY010000138.1 GCA_026647385.1 Phycisphaerae bacterium
TCTGCGCCGCCCTGCTGGATCGGATGCTGAAGTTCTGGACCGACTTCTACACGTTGTACATGAAGGAAGTCGGCGACCTGGTCGACGTGATCATGATCGGCGACGACCTGGCCGGCCAGCGCGGGCCGCTTTTCAACCCGGAGATCTACCGCCGCCTCGTCAAACCGCGACAAAAAGCCCTGGTCCAACACATCAAGTCGCTGACGAAAGCCAAAATCTGGTACCACACCTGCGGCGCGTGTGCAGCCTACATCCCCGAACTGATCGACAACGGCGCGGACATCCTGAACCCGGTGCAGATCGGCCTGCCGGGCATGGCTCCGGCGGAACTGAAGGCCCGTTTCGGCCGGCAGATCGTGTTCTGGGGCGGCGGCATCGACGCCCAACACGTGCTGCCCTCCGCCACGCCGGCTGAGGTCCGCCAACACGTCCGACAGAACCTCCAAACCTTCAAAACCGGCGGCGGCTACGTCTTCAACAACGTCCACAATATCCAAAACGGCGTCCCGCCGGAAAACATCGTCGCCCTGTTCGACGCCGCCCACGAATTCGGCGCGTACGCGTGACGGTCCAGGGCGGGATGGGTTTTACGAACGCCGGGATTAATCCGTGAATCGCAGTCCTTGCGCAGTCATCCGTTCGCGTGGTTCGCGGCTCGAATTCTCCGCCTTCTCCCCACCCTTCGCGGTCTGCCATGGAAGGAAACTTCGCCGCCGGCTTTCAGCCAACTCACGGACAAGTCGCAGCCATCGTGGCCAGAGAATCAATACGGCCTCGAACGGCGATCAGGTCGGTCGTATTGATCACGCCATCCACGTTCAGGTCGGCTCGGAAGTTGGCGGCGGTGATCGGCTGTCCGATTCGGCCACGGATGCAGATATACTCGGAGGTGTTCACCACAAGCGTCGGCCCTCCTGTCGCCTCGCCGGCCAGCACCTGCCAACAGTTCGTCTGGGTTGTCCGATTGCTCGGATCGCCCGCCATGGAAATCCCGGGATACGCGATCGTAAACGTCGCCCGGTTGGTGATCCCCGTCAGGCTCAGCGCCAGGGTGTCACCGGAGATAGTGAGCCCGGCGATCGACCCGCTGCTGATCTTCACGTCGTCCATCCACGCGCAGGCGGGACAGACTCGCTGAATGTTCTGATTGAAACGGCTCACGATCGTCGTGGGGCCGATGTCGGCGGAACTCTTACAGCGACCCTCCCAGGACCCGGAAGGAACGTCTGGAGATCCGAACGTGCCATGCGTTTTCCGCGAGACCGATCTGACAACGGACAACAAAATACAGCAAGAACCGGCCACGAAGGTGATCGAGTCCCCGGCAACGTTGTTCGGCGAGACCGCGAACGCACCGGCAGGACCAAAGGTACTAGGTGACGGTACTCTCGGCCTGAGCGACACCATACACAATCCCGAGGCAGACGAAGGGAAGAATTCGTGGAAATCTCATGGTGCAACCATCCATTTGCAGGCGAGGGCCGGTTATGCAATACTGCCGACCCGTCGCCACCGGCGATCCAGAAGCTTGGCACTACGGACCAACAGCCACAATGAAATGCACACCGCGTCAGTCATTATATGCCCCGGCAGAGGCGGAGTGTCAGGAAGTTGGTGATTTCATATCGAAGATTTCAAAGCTGGAATCTCAGATTTCAAAGGCTGGGCAGAATAACTCTCCTCGCCAGTTCCCCCCCCTCATCGGTCCTTCTTGATAAGGGGGGAAGACTGGACGGGGTGATAGCCGTTCTCAATCCAGCCCGGTCTCGGGCAGGCCGTGGCCGGGCTTGTGGGCGTAGAGGAGCCAGTAGGTGACAGGGATGACGAAAAGGGTGAATACCGTCGAAGCGAGCAGGCCAAAAATGAGGGCCCACGCCAGACCGGAGAAAATCGGATCGATGGTGATGGGAACGGCCGCGAGCATCGCGGTGGAGGCGGTGAGCAGAATCGGGCGGAGCCGGACCACGCGGCTTTCCATGATCGCATCGAAGAGCGAACGGCCTCGGGCGAGCGACAGATGGATGAAGTCGACCAGAATGATCGAGTCGCGGGTGACGATGCCGGCCAGCGCGATCATGCCGATCATGCCGGTGGCGGTGAAGAAGACCGGGTCGGCGTATGGGCCAACCTGCCCGCCAACGAGCAGATTCAGCAGCCAGAAACCGGGCATGATACCGAGAATCGTCAGCGGAATAGCCAGCATGACGACGACGGGAATGACGAACGAACGCGTCTGGCCGACCAGCAGGATGTAGATCCCGACGAGTGCGGCTGCGAACGCCAGGCCGAGATCGCGGAAGACGTCGAGAGTGATCTGCCATTCGCCCTCGCCGGCGAAATCGATGCGAATACCCGGCGGCAGGGCCCAGGCGATCCCGCTGCCATTGTGCAGGAACGTTCGGCCCGCCAGAGGCCGAGGCCCTTGCGTGGAGATCCAGCCGCTGCCAACGGGCCGAGCGTCGGCAAGCATGGCCTCTGCGGCGACCTTCACCCGGTCGGCCTGAACGTCGACGACGGCGTCGGCCGGCGGCCGGCCCGCGGTTTCGGCGAAAACGTACACCACGCGATCGAGGTTCTTGTGGTAGATGGTCTTGTCGGGCAGGTCGCGCTCCCAGCGGCCGAGTTCCGCCAGCGCCACCATCCGACCGTCGCCACCCTTGACGTTCAGCAGCGACAGATCGAGCGCGCTCGATCGGATCGCCCTCGGCACCCGGAGCTGGATCATCAGCGGCTTGCGCTCGCCGGGCACATGGACGATGCCGACGTCCCGGCCTGCAAGCGCGATCCGGATCGTCTGGGCGATCTGATCGACCGTCACCCCGTTAATCGCAGCCTTCTCCTTGTCGGTGATGAAGGTCAACCTCGTGCTGTCCGCCTCGACCGTATCGTCGACGTCGACAACGCCGGGCTCGGCTTCGAGTCGGGCACGAACGGTTTGGGCGGCTGCGAGAAGATCCGCGTAATCGTGGTCCGCTCGGCCATAAACCTCGGCCACCACCGACGACAGCACCGGCGGGCCGGGCGGAGTCTCGACCAGCGCGAGGCGGGCACCGCCGTCCCAGGCAATCTCGGTGAGCCGATCGCGCAGCCGCAGGGCGATCGCGTGGCTCTGCTGCGCACGGCTCTTCTTGCCGACCAGGTTGATCCGGATATCGGCGACAGGGTCGCCTTCGCGCAGGTAATAGTGGCGGACCATGCCGTTGAAGTCCATCGGCGAGGCCACCCCGACATACGAAGTGAAATCGGTGACCTCGGGAACCGTTCGCAGGTACGCTTCCAGGCGGCGGACCGTGGCATCGGCGCGTTCCAGGGTGGTGCCCTCGTCGAAGTTGAGGACGAGCTGCAGCTCGTTCTTGTTGTCGAAGGGCAGCATCTTGAGGGGCACGTGGCGCGTGGCGGCTAGCCCGGCGGCCAACGCCGTCAGAAGGCCCATTCCGATCAGGAACGCCCACGCGACTTTTCGCGAGCCGAGCAGCGGAGCCATCAGCGGATAGAACAGGCGGTAGAGCACGCTGCTCTTCAGGTCGCTCAGATCGTCGCGATCGTGGGCGACGGGGCCCGCGCCGAGGCGAGTGTAACGCTTCCGGAGGACGTGGTACGCCAGCCACGGCGTGAGGGTGAAGGCGACCAGCATGGACATCATCATGGCCACCGGGACGTTGAGGGCCATGGGCCGCATGTAGGGGCCCATCATGCCGGTGATGAAGAACATGGGCAGGAACGACACGATGACCGCCAGCGTCGCGGTAATGAGCGGCGGCCGAATTTCGGCGACGGCCTCCAGCACAATCGAACGCGTGGCTTTGCCTCGCCGGGCGAAGTGCCGGGTGATGTTCTCGACATCGACGATGGGGTCGTCGACGAGCAGGCCAAGCGAGAGAATAAGCGCAAACAACGTGACGCGGTTGATGGTGAAGCCCGCGATGAGATTCACGGCCAGAGTCAGGCCGAAAACGACGGGAACAGCCACAGCCACAATGATCGCCTCGCGCCAGCCCAGGCCGAAGGTGAGGACCGCGATCACGAAAAGGATGGCCACCGCCAACGCCTCCACCAGCTCGTTGACTTTTTCGTCGGAGGTCAGGCCGGCGTTGCGGGTGATGACCACCTCGATGTCGTCGGGAACGACCTCGCGCTTGAGCTCGGCGCAGGCGGCGATAACGTCCTCGGCGACCCGGACGGCGTTGGAGCCTTTCTTCTTGGCGATGGCGAGGGTCACCGCCGGCCACGAGACCCCGGGCTCGGTCGTCGGGGCGGCCGAACCGATCAGGGTGCCGGTCAGCCCCGGATGATGCTCGAAACCGCGGCCCGGTCCCCATCCGTGACGAACGTAGCTGACTATCTCGGCCGGTCCGTCCTCGACGGTGGCGACATCCTTGAGCAGCGCGAGACGATCCCCCGCGACGCCAATGACGAGGTCTTTCAACTCATCGGCGGTAACGAACGCCCTGCCAACGTCGACCTGAAACGTTTCGTCGTTGCGCGCGAATGTCCCCGCGGTCCGGGTCACGTTCGCTCCGAGCAGGGCACGTTCGATTTCCAGCGGCGAGACGGAGTAGGCCTGCATCCGATCGGGATGGAGCCGGACGTGGACGGTCCGCGGCCGACCGCCGACGACGTACGCCCGGGAGGTGTCCTTGACCGCCGCGAGTCGCTCGACCAGCTCCTCCCCGACTCGCCGGAGAATGTAATCGTCGCTGGTGGCGCTGGTGAGTGTCAACGTCACGATGGGCACGTCGTCGATCTCGACGGGTTTGAGCACCCAGCCGGCGACACCGGGCGGGATCATGTCCAGATTCTCGTTGACCTTCTTGAAAAGCTTGACGAGGCTGCGTTCGCGGTCCTGGCCTACGTAAAAACGGACGGTGATGACCGCCTGGTTTTCGCGGGACATCGAGTAGACGTACTCGACACCGTCGATCTGATAGAGGATTTTTTCCAGCGGCGTGGCGACGAGTTGCTCGACCTCGGCGGCGGAATGCCCGGGGAAGTCGACGAAGATGTCGGCCAGCGGCACCACGATCTGCGGATCCTCCTCGCGCGGCGTAACCAGCAAGGCAGCCAGCCCGACGGCGGCGGCCAACAGCATCAGCACCAGTGAGAGGTTCGATTCGAGGAACTTGCGAACGATGGTGTTGGTGAAGCCATGATGGGGATGCGCGGGGTCGGGGTGGGGACCAGCCATGATCATTCCCCTTTCGCAGCGGCCTGGCTGGCCGGGGTGCGGACCGCGACCTGTTCGCCTTCCCGCAGGCCGGCGAGGACCTGGACCTTGCCGTCGATCTCCCGGCCAACCTCAATCGCCCGCCGGTGCAGCCTACCGGCCTCAGAGGGTGTGGGAGAAGCCCGGGGACGGTCCCCAGTTCGCTGGGACAATGGCTGCGCTCGATCACGCCGTTGACTCAGGTCGTCCAACGCCTGCTGCGAAATGGGGACTGCCCCCCTCTCCCAGGGCTCCTCACACACCCTCTCAGCCACGTCGACGACGTCCATCTGCCCGATGCGGCGGACGGCTTCGCGCGGGATGACGAGCACCTCCTCCTCGTCGAGCGGAATCAGCAGGCGCCCGAACATCCCCGCATACACCCCCGGCGGACAGGGGCCGGTGACCTTGACGGAGAAGGTTCGACTCGTGGACTCCGCCTCGGGGACGATCTCGCTGACGAGCCCCTCGCAGTCCAGGTCGAGCGCGTCGATGCGGACGGGGACGAACTTGCCGACCTGGAGGCGATGAGCCAGCGACTCACGCACGCGGGCGACGAGTTGCATGCGCGTAGGATCGTAGAGGGTAACGAGAACCTGGCCCGGCTGAACCGTATCGCCGACCTCGACCTTTTTATCGACCACCAGACCGTCGATCGGAGAATGGATGCGGGTATAGGAGAGGACCGTGTCCGCTTCGGAGAGGGTTTGTTCGGCCTGCTGAAGATTGGCTTCCGCCGCCTTGAGCGCGTGGGTGACCTGATCCTGTTCGAGACGGGTGGCCGCGTCCTGCTGGATGAGTCGCTGCACGCGATCGAACTCGATACGAGCCTGATCGCGTTTGGCCCGGGCCGCCTCGACCGCGGCCGCTACCTGCAACCGGCGGGCCCGGAGGTCCGCGTCGTCCAGTTCAATGAGGAGCGCCCCTTTCGTCACGGTCTGGCCGGCTTTGGCGTGAACGGCCGTCACCTTGGCGAGCAGCTTCGAGCCGAGCGACGTCTCGTGGACCGCCTGGACCGTGCCAACAGCCGCCTCCTGCTGGGGCACGCGGATCTTCTCGACGCGCACCAGGTGCGTCCGGCCAACCGGCCGACCGATTTCCTCGGCCGGTCGCCCGGCAACCTTGGGCTTGAACACCCCCATCAGCCAAAGCATGATGACAACAATGGCCACCAGGGAGAGGGACGCGATCAGAATGTCTCGCACGATGCGCCCGGTTTTTCCGGAACGGGAGGACTGAGACATGGTTTCACACTCCTGAGCCCACCACCCCGACTCAGGGTATCGCGGAATCCGCGCCGTTTCCACCTCGAGCCGCCGGCCACTGAAATAAAAAAAGCTTTACCGGATTGCCCTCAGGGCAAAGCGGGTGTATACATGTAATGTAGGAGCACGCGGAGGCTCGAATCTCGACAGAATCTGCTCGCCGGACCGACGCGACACTTCCGCGCCGGCGATGCGTACCACACGGGCCGATGCGGCGTACTCATTTCCGGAACGGTGCGATGCGCGAAGATCGAATACACAGCGAGTCCGTCGATACCCCGGCAAGGGGTGCCATGCCCGCGATACACCGGCAAGCCTTCACACTGATCGAACTCATGGTCGTCGTCGCGATCATCGCCCTGCTGGTCGCAATCCTCATTCCCACCCTCCAATCGGTGCGCAACCAGGCCCAGGGCGTTCGCTGCGCCGCCAACCTTCGCCAGGGGGTCCACGGTGCCCTGATGCAACTTCTCGAAGCTGGCATGCGCAAGGAGCGGTGGAGCACGAATTACGGCTGGGCCGTCCAGTCGCTGCGGGTCAACGCGGGGCAAACCGGAATCTTCAATTGCCCGGCCGACCCCAAGCCCCGGGCGACGCCGGCGGTCCTCGTCAAAGTCTATGAAGGCTCCACCTACCACGGTACCACCTCCTCGGATGCCATCTTCAACCACCAGGCGGCGCGCCGCGCTGCAGGTCGACATCGGCGCGCCGGTCGAGTGCGAATCGGCGGCCGGCGAGCTGTTTACGGCCGCCGTGCGCCTGCGCGACGGTGCACGGGCAGCGATCCAGGCCGCGTCCGAGGAA
>JAPKGY010000139.1 GCA_026647385.1 Phycisphaerae bacterium
CTCGGATCTTGGCGTGGCGGGCTCGCACGGCCGGCCGCGGCGGGACCCGGCAGGCATGAGGGAGATCCAACCGTGGCCAAATTCTCGCTGCGTCGCTACGAAGATCAGGCAAAGGCCAGCCTGGTGTTCGGGATCGTCGGCTGCCTGAGCCTGCTGGCCCAGATCCTCCTGGTGTTCCGCCACGTGGATACGAACACGTGGTCGGTCATGTACGGGAACATGAACCGCAAGTACCTCATCCTGCTGGCGACGGCCGTCTCGCTGTTTCTGGGCGCGATCGCGCTGGGATTGGGCTTCAACAGCGCCGGCCAGCGACGGAACGAAAAGACGAAACTGTCGTGGCTGGGTTTCTTTCTGGGCGCGGGTGCGGTTTGCCTGGCGATTATCGTGGCCTGTTTTTTCCAGTTCCGCAGCGAGTATATGGGCGCTGGGAGATAAAGACCGGCCGATGCCGCCGCCGGCACACGGGTGTTCTCGATGCGTGTTTCACTTTTCGTGACCTGCCTGACGGACCTGTTCTATCCGGATGTGGCTGAGTGCGTCGTTCGCATCCTGCACCGACTGGGGCAGGAGGTGGAGTTCATCGAGGAGCAGACGTGCTGCGGCCAGCCGGCGCTCAACAGCGGCTACATGGACGAATTCAAGGCGGTTGCGGGTCGGATGATCCGGCTTTTCGAGAACGCCGAGGTCGTGGTGACGCCGTCGGGCTCGTGCTGCTCGGTCGTCCGCGAATACTACCCCCACGCTTTCGAGGACGACCCGGTCCTGCACGCGAAGGCGGTGGCCATGGCCGGCAAGACCTTCGAGTTCGTCGAGTTCCTGCAGAAGAAGCTCAAGGTTGACTGGTCGCGATGGAACCTCCGCTGCCCGGGGTCGGCCACCTACCATTACAGTTGCCACCATCGCGGGATCGACATGTCTGCGGACGACGTGCTGGGGCTGATCCGCGAACTCAAGGGGCTCGAGCTGCGGCCACTGGAGAAGATGGATCAGTGCTGCGGGTTCGGGGGGACGTTCGCGGTGAAATACGGCGACATATCGGGCGCGATGGTGCAGGACAAGATCGACTGCGTGAAGGCGACGGGCGCCCGGATACTGATCTGCAACGACGGCGGGTGCACGTTGAACATCGCCGGCGCCCTGCGGCGCCAGGGCATCGACGTGGAGGTCAAGCACATCGCCCAGCTGCTGGATGCAGCGATGGCCGACGGCGGGCGTGGATGAAGGGCGGGTTCTTGCGGTGAGCCAGACACAGACTTCGCACGAAGGGACACCGGATTTCAAACGGAGTGCCGCCCTGGCGCTGGCCAACGCGCGTCTGCGGGCGGCGATGGACGCCGCCACGCGCCGGCAGGACACCGGCCGACGCACGATCATGCCCGAACTCGGCGATCCGCTGGCGATCCGCGAACTCGGTGCTCGCATCAAGGACCACACCCTGCGGAACCTCGACCAGTACCTGGCCCAACTGGCGGACAAGGTCCGGGCCAACGGCGGGCACGTTCATTTCGCGACCGACGCTGACCAGGCCCGCGACCTCATCACCCGCATCGCCAGGGACGCCGGGGTCCAGCGCATCGTCAAAAGCAAGTCGATGGCGTCGGAGGAGATCCACCTGAACGACGCCCTCGAAGCCGCCGGATTCGAGGTCACGGAGACCGATCTGGGCGAATACATCCTGCAGATCGCGGGCGAACCCCCTTCGCACATCGTCACGCCGGTCCTGCACCGCAACCGGGAGGACATTGCCCGCCTGTTCGCCGACAAGCTGGGCATGGCATACAGCACCGACCCGCCGACGCTGACCGCGTTTGCCCGCAGGATTCTGCGCGAGCGGTTCAAGGCGGCTGACATGGGCATCACCGGGGCGAACTTCGGCGTGGCGGAGACGGGGACGATCTGCATCGTCACCAACGAGGGCAACGGGCGCTTCTGCACGTCGCGTCCCAGAGTCGTGGTGACGCTGATGGGCATGGAGAAGGTCATCCCGCGAATGCAGGACCTGACCGTCTTCCTGAAGCTGCTGGCCAAGAGTGCCACGGGGCAGCGGATGACCTGCTACACGAACCTGATGGCCGGGCCGAGAAGGCCCGGCGATTTCGACGGGCCGGAGGAGTTCCATCTGGTCATCCTCGATTACGGTCGAACGGCCATCCTGGGCAGCAAGTATCGCGAAGCCCTGCGCTGCATCCGTTGTGGGGCGTGCCTGAACGCCTGCCCGGTCTATCGCAAACTGGGCGGACACGCATACCAGAGCGTCTATCCCGGGCCGATCGGCAAGGTCATCACCCCCCTGCTCCGGTCGCTGCCGATGTACAAGGATCTGCCGCAGGCGTCGAGCCTGTGTGAGGCCTGCTACGAAGCGTGCCCGGTGCGGATCAACCTGCCGAAACTGCTGCTGGGCCTGCGCGACGACCTGGTCAAAGCCCGCAAGACCCCGTTCGCGTGGCGGCTCGGCTTCAAGGGATGGCGGATCGGGATGAGCAGTCGATGGCTCTACCGGACGGGATCGCGCATAGGCCGGGTCTTCATGAGCCTGCTGAGCCGGAACGGCTGGGTCCGCCGCATGCCCATGCCCCCCGGGTCGATCTGGACCCAGTACCGCGATCTGCCCAACCTGGACCCGAGGCCGTTCCACAAGCGGTGGGCGGGGCTCAAACAGCAACTCGACAAGGAGGGCAGATAATCATGGCTGAATGCACCCAGGACGCCTTCCTCAGCCGAGTGCGTCAGGCCATCGGCCATCGGGGCGAGCCGATCCCTCTGCCGGATCCGCGCGAGATCGCACGGGTCATCAAGCCGGGAACCGACGTCGTCGAGCTGTTCCTCCGCCGGGTCGAGGAATCCAAGATGCAGGCCCACCGGGTGGCGGACGAGGCTGCCTTGGCGGACAGGATTGGGGAGATCGCCGCGAAGGTTTCCGCCCAGACCGCCCTGGTCCCCGAGGAGGACATGCCCGGACGAGAGCAGATCGTGTCTGGGCTCAAGGAAAAAGGTGTTCAACTGGCGGATGTGAACGACCGCGACGCAGCCTTTTCCGCGGACATGGGGATCACCGGGGTGGCCGGCGCGATCGCGGAGACCGCGTCGATCGTCCTGATCAGCGGCGGCCCGCGGCGGCGTTTGGCCAGCCTGGCCGTGCCGATTGCCGTCGCCGTCGTGCGGGTGGACCAGATTGTGCCTGATCTGCTCGACTGGGCGGCCGCCCAGGCCGGCCAACCGCCCGCCTACCAGGTCCTCGTCTCGGGCCCGAGCAAGACGGCCGACATCGAGCTGGTCCTGGTCATCGGCGTTCACGGGCCTCGCGAGCAGCACGTCATCGTCGTGGGATAAACGAGCGATTTCGAGTAAGAAACCGGCCCGGTCGCGCAATTCCGATTGCGGGAATCACACATCCGTGGCGACGGGGAGCACGCGGCGTGCCCCCGGCGGAGAAAGGTGCGCCACGTCGAGGGACTGGCCGTGGCCCAACTCGAAATGTTTGGGCAGAACATCTTCCTGCTGATGGGGATTCTGCTCCTGCTGCTCTTTGGGTCGGTGGCGTTCGGGGTGCTGTGGACCGTGTTGCGGGCGATCCTGTTCACGGTTCGGCAACGCCGGTCACAGGAAGCTTATCGCCGGCAGGCCGTCCGCCCCGAGGAGCCGACACCCCGTCCGGTGGACACTGACATGTGCGAGCTCTGCGGAAGGCCGAGCACGACCCGCGATTACCCCGACACGGCCAAGAAGATGTGTGCGGCATGCTATGAGGATTTCCGCTGGCGGGCGGAACGAACGCGGCACGCTTCCTGCTAGAGGACAAAGGCGATGTCCACCGAGCTCATTGTTACGCAATGTTCGCACTGCGGGAACCGATTCAACGCACCGGTGACCTCCTCCGGGAAGCAGGCGATCTGCGGGAAGTGCGGCAACATGTTCATCGTCCTCGAAAAAGCGCCGCAAATGACCATTTACGCACCGCCCGGAAAGTCGGAGGACGATGACATCCTGACCCCGCCCGTGCAGACGCCCACCTATAAAGAGACGCCGATCAAGCCCGATCCCGCCACACTTCGCCGCCTGCGCCAACCGAGTGGATCGAATCAGAGCCTGCCCCACGTACCGCCGGTTATCGAACCGGCCGCACCGCACTATCGAACGCTCCAGTTCCTGGCCCGGACTTATGCCGTGCTGGGAGTTCTTGGAATGATCGTGGGGCTCGTGCTGCTGGGCAGCGTTCTGTTCGGCACCCAGGCACCCGACGGGGGCGGTCGCGGACTCCTGGCCGCCTGGGGCTTTGGCATGGTGTTGGCCGGCATTCTCGCTTTCACGGTCGGCCAGGCACTGCGGACCCTGGCCGACATCGCGCTGAACAGCTTCGCATGGGCGAATCGATGACCGAGCCACCACGCGATGCTCCCTTTCGATCGCAAGGGCGTCCATCTGTCCCACGAGCGAGCCACCCGGAGAATCGCCGCTTGCCTCCCGGTTGACAAAGCTATCCGGGCTCAACAGAATCCCCGGCCATGGATACCTCTGTCGATGCGACCACAAGCGTGACCGAAGACGTTCCACGTCGTGCCCCAGGCCAGCGCCGCTTCGTGCTGGGCTTTCTCGGCCTGTTCGTAGCGGTGGTCGTGGCCCTGTCCATCCTCAAGACGATCTTCGTGGTCGCACACTGGCCCGAGCTGAAGGAGGCCGGCGCGTCGGAGGTCGTCCGGGCCCTGCTCCTTGGCCTGCGTTTCAGCGGATCGGCGGCGGCCATGCTGCTGTCGCCCGCGATCTTCCTCTGGTACGCGATGGCCGTCGTTCCGCGTCGCAGCCTGCGCAGGATCTTCGCGGTTTACATCGGCTTCGTCGCATTCCTGATCCCGGTCACCGTGATCTCGGACTTCCTCTACTTCCAGGAAAGCGGGAAGCACTTCACCTACGAAGCCACCGCCTACCTTGGTGCCGACGCCTGGCCGATGATCTCCGGGGCCTTCAGCATGCACCCCTGGGCCCTCTTCGGCGCACTGGCCGGGTGCCTACTTGCCGGCCTGGCGGGCACGATCACCGCCAATCGGCTCGCGCGGGCGTGCATACCCGCCGAACATCGCCCCCAGCGGAAATGGCTTCTCACTCTGCCGGTGATCGGCGGGCTCGGGCTGGTTTGCCTGCGTGGCGGGGTCGGCCAGTTCAACATGAGTATCGGCGACGCGGTCATCTCGTCCGACCCTTACATCAACGCGCTCTGTCTCGATCCGGTTTACGCGGCGCTGCGGACGGCCCTGAGCCCCGAACCGACCTTTCAGTTCCACACCGAGGCTGACAACGTCCGCACCGTCCGCGAACTTCTCGATATTCCCGCATCCCAGGCGGCGTCCGAGCGCTACCCCCTGGTCCGCGAATCCGCGGGTACGCCGCAGGGCAACCGCATGAACGTCGTGATCTTCCTGCTGGAAAGCTGGTCGGGAAAGGACATCGGCTGCCTCGGGGGGGTAGCTAAGGTAACGCCCTTCTTCGACGAGCTGGCCTCGCAGGGTCTGCTGTTCCGCAACGCGTTCGCTACGGGAATCCGAACGGCGGAAGGCGCCTTCTCGATCCTGTGCTCGTTCCCGAACCAGCCGGTCAAGCCGATCATGAACCGGTACTCGGTCCTGCAGAACCGCTGGCGATCGCTGCCGCAGGTGCTCGAGGAGGCCGGCTACGAAAACCTCTTCATCCACGGGCGCGATCTGGACTTCGACCATCTGCGGAACTTCCTTTTCACCGCCCGGTTTCACCGGATCATCGATCGGCGGGATTTCCCCGTCGCCGCGGCGTTGGAAAACGACTCGTGGCCGGGGGCGCACGATGAAGAGGTGGTGCGTCGGGCGGACGAGGAGTTTGCGAAGATCCAGGACCGCCCGTTCTTCGGCATGATCTACACGATGAACACGCATCCGCCGTTCGCCGTGCCCGAGGGATTCCCGCTGGTGCGCAAACATGACTCGGACTCGAACCGGTTCCTCAACTCCCTGAACTACACGGACCACACTCTCCGGCTATTCTTCGATCTGGCGAAGAAACGGGACTATTACCACAACACGGTTTTCGTGCTGGTGGCCGACCACGCCCGCACGCGCGGCTTCTTCACCTTTGCCACCCAGCATCACATTCCGCTCCTGTTCTTCTCACCGGGCCGCATCGAACCGCGATCGACGTGGCTGGTCGCGAGCCAGCTCGACATCATGCCGACGATCCTCAGCCTGCTGCGGCTCAAAACCCGTCACGCCTGCTGGGGACGCGACCTAACGGCCCTCGACGAGGGCGAGGGCTTCGCCCCGTCGTTTGCCGGAAACGAATACCGTTGGCGCAACCGCAAGTTCCTGATCAACGACGGCCTCACGGATTCTCGCCCGATGTTGTTCGATCTGGCCGGTGACCCCGATTGCCGACGAGACGCGTGGGACCGGTTCCCGCAGATCGGCGAGGAGATGACCCGGGCCGCCCGCGCCTACCTGTCGCTGAGCGACACGCTTCTGAACGAGAACCGCGCGTACCCGCCCGAAGGGGAATGAACGCATGCCGTATCTCTGGGCGACCGCCCTGGTGATCCTGAACGCCGTCTGGCTGGCTGCGAACGTGTTCGGCCTGCCCGGCAACTGGCTGATGATTCTCGGCGCGGGCATCCTGGCATGGTATTACTCGGGATCGGCTGGTCCGGGCGGGCAATCGATGTTCTCGATGCCGGTGCTTGTGACGGCCGTGGTCTTGGCGATCATCGCGGAGGTTCTCGAACTTGTCGCCGCTATGGCTGGAGCCAGGTCCTGCGGCGCGACCCGAAGAGGAGCCGGCGGGGCACTGATCGGCGGAGTCGCCGGAGCGGTCGGGGGGACCTTCGTGATACCCATTCCGGTCGTCGGATCGCTGATCGGCGCCGCCCTCGGCGCCGCCGGCGGAGCCATGCTCATGGAAATGTCCGGCGGCAAGGCGCTCGGCGGCTCGTTGAAAGCCGGGGTCGGCGCGGGCACCGGCCGCCTGCTGGGTACGGTCTCCAAGCTCGCGATCGGGGCAGCGATCTGGCTGCTGATCGCGGTCGCGGCCTTCTGGCCTTAGTTCAACCTCGAACGTACTCGACCGCAAGTCGTCTTTCATGCGGCGGCGCACAAACACGTCCCCCTGATGGAGGCGAACATCGAAGAGGCGGTCACCAATAACGTTCTCGGCACAAGGAACGTGGTCGAGGCAGCGACCAGGCATAAGGTGGAAAGACTCGTGCTTATTTCCACCGATAAAGCCGTCCGTCCTGTAAGCGTC
>JAPKGY010000014.1 GCA_026647385.1 Phycisphaerae bacterium
GCTACGCCCATTCCCAGGACGTTGTCGATGACCGTATTCGGCGACCTGGACGTCTCGATCATCGACGCACTGCCTCCGGGCAGGCAGCCGATCGTGACCCGGCTCGTCCCCCCGTCGGGCGAGCGCGAGGCGTGGCTCGCGGTGCGCCGGCGGATCGCCGAAGGCGACCAGGCGTATATCGTATATCCGCTCGTGGAGGAGTCCGACTCGCTCGACGTGAAGGCGGCGACGGCTGAGGTCGAACACGTCGCCCGCGATCTGCTGCCCGGGACTCGCGTGGGTCTGCTGCACGGCCGGCTCGTCAAGAACGATAAGCAGCAGGTGATGGAGGCGTTCAAGAATAAACGGCTCGACGTACTCGTTTGCACGACGGTGATCGAAGTCGGCGTGGACGTCCCCAACGCAACCGTGATGGTGATCCAGCATGCGGAGCGATACGGGCTGGCGGCTTTGCACCAACTGCGGGGGCGGGTCGGGCGCGGCCAAAAACCGTCCGTCTGCCTGCTGATGAGCGACGCCGCCGGCCCGGGCAGCCGACGCCTGAGGGTGCTGTGCGAGACGACCGACGGGTTCCGCATCGCCGAGGAGGACCTGAAAATGCGCGGGCCGGGCGAACTGCTCGGCACGCGGCAACATGGGTTTCCGGAACTCCGGGTGGCGAACCTGGTCGAGGATGCCGACCTGCTCATGCAGGCCCGAGACGACGCGGCTGCGGTCGCCGAAAGTGACCCGAGGCTGCGACAACCCGTTCACCGGGCTCTCCGCGACGAGCTGAGGCGACGATTCCGCGACAAAGTGGCGTTCATTGAAGTGGCATGATACATTGACGCGGAAGGAGGGAAGGGAGAACCGAGACTGGAGAATGGAGAAAGGCGCCAGGGTGCCGAAAGGATGCGCGGCGAGGACGGACCTTTCTCAGCTTTCAATTCTCCGTTCTCCACGGTCGCCTTCATCGGCGGCGGAACGTTGGTTCCAATTGGAGTGGATGATGGACGAGCGCGTTCTCGATACCTTGAAGTACGACGCCCAGGGTTTGATTCCCGCCATCGTGCAGGACGCCGACACCGGCGAAGTGCTGATGATGGCGTATATGAACAAGCAAAGCCTGGCGGACTCGATCCGCACCGGCAAGACGCACTTCTGGTCACGATCGCGGCGGAAGTACTGGATGAAGGGCGAAAGCAGCGGTCACACCCAGGACATTCAGGAAATCCGCATCGACTGCGACGCCGACACGATCCTGATCAGGGCCAGGCAGAAGGGTGCGGCCTGCCACAACGGGTACCGGAGTTGCTTTTACCGCATGCTGGAACAGGACGGTCCGTGGAAGACCGTCGGCGAACGACTCTTCGACCCGGAGCAGGTCTACGGCAAGAAGGCATAGATGCAGTCGGAAATCACGCTCACGCCGCGTTGGACCAAGCTCGTCTGGCTGGCGGCCGCCTTCGCGGCGACGGTCGGCCTGGTTCTTCGACACGGGGGGATCGAGCAGATCCCCGGGCAGCCCGGCTCCCCGCTCGCGCCGGGCCAGATCCGGATCATCCTCATCGCCGCAGCCGGCCTGTTCGCCCTCAGTCAGATCCTGATGCTTCTGACCATCGACCACCTGGGTCACCGCCTGCGGTTCTGGTGGCCTAACCTGGTCGCCATCCTTGCGGCACTGGTCTGGTGGTGGCAGGATCGAGCCCGCGAACCGCTGATTCTCGATCTGGCGGCCGGTTACGTCCTGGCCATCGGCGCCTGGGGTACGCTCCGCGCCGGCCTGCACGCTTTGACTCAGGGTGGAGGGTACGGCTGGTTCAGGCCAGCGGGCACGCGGTTGCTCGCCGGTGCGCTGGTCACGGCTGTTCTCGGCGGGACCGTGCTCGCTCTGCCCGTCTGCTGGAAGGGAACGTACCCGGTGAGCTGGGTCAGCACCTACCCGGGTGAGGCAGGCGGCCTGTTTCGACTGCACTGGCTCGACTGCACGTTCACCGCGACCGCCGCCTTGACCGGCACGGGCCTGACGGTACGCGATATCGGCTGCGAATTCAGCCTGGCTGGCCAAGTCACCCTTATGGTGCTGATGCAACTCGGCGGGCTGGCGGTGCTCGCGATCGGAGCCAGCGCGGGCTGGCGGCTGAGGCGATTGGCCGGCTGGGGAGCGCCCGACGACGACATTTCCCCGCGCGGCATCCGCCGACTGATTACCTGCGTCTTTGCTCTCGCCATCCTGCTCGAAGCGGCCGGAGCGGTTGCCCTTTATTCCATGTGGGACGGCGAGACCGACCTCAACTTCACTGCGAACGGGGACCGACTGCTCCACAGCGTCTTCCACGCGATCAGCGCGTTCTGTAACGTCGGACTGGCTCTTCCGAGCGACAGCATGGTCGGCTACCGCAACTGTTATCCGCTCTACGCCGGCATACTGCCATTGATGGTGCTGGGGAGCATCGGAATGCCGGTCGTGCTGGAAGTGCTGCGCAGGCTGATTCGCCTGCGCGGGCTCGGCCTGGGCTCTCTGTCCGCGCACGCCAGGTACAGCCTGCTGGGGACCGTGTTGCTGGTCATCGGAGTGGGTGCCCTGCTCGTGGGGATCGAGAGCACGCCGAACTACCAGCTCCGCAACCCGCGCGACGACACGCCCGGGCGTCTGATGCTGCCGGACTCGGCGAGTCGGCCGGCTGGCTCGGCTCCGACGACGTTCGCATCCATCCCGGCCGTGCAGGAGCGCATTCGCTCGCAGCGCCTGGCAACGATGACGCCGGCTGAACGGTGCAAGAACGCAGCCTTCATTTCCGTGGCGGCGCGGACGACCGGACTGCGGACCATCCGTATGGACGAACCTTCGCTCTCGCCCGCCAGCCGCTTCCTGCTGATGAGTGCGATGTTCATCGGCGGCGACATCGGCGGGACCGCCGGCGGCCTGCGTTTGACCGTGGTCCTTCTTCTGCTTGCCGCCTTTCGTTTCAGTTACATGTCCCCGAGTTCCTCGCAGAATTCAGGCGCGACGGCCGGGCGGCAGCAGGTTCTCGCCATCGCCGCGGGTGCGGCTGCCGCCATGATCCTGCTCGTGGGCTTGACCTCGCTGATTCTCGTGTATCGGGAGGCCGGCTCGCCCGTGGCGTGCCTCTTCGAAGCGACGAGCGCCTCTTGCAACGTCGGTTTCTCCACCGGCCTGACCGCGCAGCTTTCGACCCAGGGGCGATTCGCGATCCTTCTGGCCATGCTTCTGGGGCGGGTTATTCCGCTGGCGTTCCTGCTGCGTTGTCTGCGGGTGCCGATCATCCAGATGCCCCAGCCCTCGGAGGCCCCGGCTCCGACCGAGAGGGCAATCACCACCTCTTGAGGCGGACGCCCCGACGCCCGTCCCCCCGGCGAGCGCCCCTGGAACCCTGCAATAGGGGCCGATCGGCGATCGTTACTCCCCGGGGGATACCCCGCGAGGACTTGTGGGCAGGCTTCGAAACACGGCGGCGAACCGGAATCATCCTGGCATGGATTCATGCCGGCCGGGTAAGATGGGAAACAGCGTCCGTGACAGTTTCGGCGGTCCCGCGATGAACCGCATGCGCGGGCGACAGGGCCGCCACGGCGAGTCGCCGCGGCGACCTCAGGCCCTTGACAGGCGACTCGCCGCAAAGCGGCTCTGTGTGGGCGTATGCCCGCGTCGCGCGTCAAGGGAAGCCCGCGGCTCTTTCGTGCGGCGTTCAGACGTGAGGTGGTTCGGCCCGCGTTTGGTTGAGTGTTGCACAGATGTGTACACGCGGCTGGGTTAATTCGATGCACTCGGCGATGGTCCCCTCCATCGCGTGGGCGGCGGGCAGGTCCGGCGCTCGGGTGGCCCAAGGCCCGGTGATTCCCTTCGAGGCCGACACCACCGCGACCCCGGCTGGTGATATCGACAAGATGGTCTTCAGCCGACTGAAGCGCCTGCGCATTCAGCCGGCTTATCCCTGCTCAGACGCCGTGTTCCTCCGGCGGATCTATCTCGACGTGATCGGCACGCTGCCGACCGCGGAGGAAGCGAAGGTCTTTCTGCCGGATCCGAACCCCGCCAAGCGCCGGCTCCTCATCGATTACCTGCTCGAGCGGGACGAGTTCGCCGACTACTGGGCGATGAAATGGTGCGATCTTCTGCGGGTCAAGGCCGAGTTCCCGATCAACCTCTGGCCTAACGCGGTCCAGGCCTATCACCGCTGGATTCGCAGCAGTATCAAGCAGAACAAGCCCTATGATCGGTTCGTCCGCGAGATGCTGACCGCCAGCGGGAGCAACCTCCGCGTACCCGAGGTGAACTTCTATCGGGCCATGCAAAACAGGGAACCGGCGGGCATCGCCCGGACGGTGGCGTTAACGTTCATGGGGACGCGGGCGGAGAAGTGGCCCGAGGATCAACTGGCCGGCATGGCGGCGTTCTTCTCGCAACTGGGTTACAAGTCCACGGCTGAGTGGAAAGAGGAGATCGTTCTGTTCGACCCGACGAAATCGGTGGGCGGCGGTTCGCCCGCAGCCGTTTTTCCGGAGGGTACCCCTGCCCAACTCCTCGTCGGCCAGGACCCGCGGACGATCTTTGCCGATTGGTTGATCTCCCCGAAAAATCCCTGGTTCCGCCGCAACATCGTGAACCGCATCTGGTCGTGGCTGGTTGGCCGGGGGATCGTCCACGAGCCGGACGATGTTCGACCGGACAATCCACCGGTCAACCCGGAGCTGCTCGCCTGGCTCGAACGCCAATTGGCTGCGGCGCGGTACGACCTGAAGCAGATCTACCGATTGATCCTCAACTCCAGGACGTATCAGATGTCCTGCATCCCCCGAACCGACGACCCCAAGGGTCAGGCCAATTTCGCGTACTATCCGCTCCGCCGATTGGAAGCGGAGGTGCTGATCGACGCGCTGTGCCAGATCACCGGAACGACGGAGCGGTACTCCAGCGCGATTCCCGAGCCGTTCACCTTCATTCCGGAGGATCAGCGTTCGATCGCCCTGGCGGACGGCAGCATCACCAGCTCGTTTCTCGAAATGTTCGGGCGTCCGGCACGGGATACGGGCCTGGAATCGGAACGGAACAATCGTTTTACCGCCGCCCAGCGGCTGCACCTGCTGAACTCGAGCCACATCCAGCGCAAGTTGGAGCAAAGCAGCCTGCTGCGATCGGCGGGAGCGTTGAAAAACAAGCCGCGCGAGGCGGTGAATGAGATCTACCTGGGAATCCTCTCGCGTCTTCCGACGGAGGAGGAGCTGGCGATCGCGGGTGCGTACTTCGGCGCCGGGCAGGCGAAGCTGCGCGAGGCCCTGGTGGACCTCACCTGGGCCTTGATCAACAGCGCGGAGTTTCTGCATCGGCACTGAGGACGCGGTGTGAGGTCGGAATATGCGTTCGAAGCCTGTAAGCATTCTCGGCACGTACGAAACGCCGATCACCCGCCGCGCGGTGGTCCGGCTGGGCCTGTACGGCGCGGCCGGTCTGCTGCTGGCCGACCGGATCGTTTTCCCCGCGCCGGCGGTGGTCCGGCGGGCCAAGGCCAAGGCGGTCATCCAGATCTGGATGTGGGGCGGCCCCTGCCATCTGGACACCTTCGATCCCAAGCCGGACGCGGGCAACGACTACTGCGGCCCGCTGAACAAGGCGATCGCCACCAACGTCGACGGCATCATGATCGGCGAACTGTTGCCGCTGCTGGCCAAGCAGGCTGACAAGTACGCCATTATCCGCAGCGTGACCCACGGCGTGAACGCGCACGAGACCGCGTCCTATCTCGTGCAGACCGGGCGACCAGCGGGCGGCCGATCGGTCTTTCCGTGCGCGGGCGCCGTCGTTTCGCTGTTCAAGGGTTACGACGCCGGTTACGAGGGCCTGATCCCGCCGTACGTCGTGCTGACCGAGCCGCAGGGTCGGTTCTCCGAGTCGGGTTTCCTGGGATCGCGTTACAAGCCGTTCGCGACCGGCGGCAACCCGGCTCAAGGCCGATTCGCCGTGGAGGGGATCGTGGCGGAGGGCATCTCCGACGAACGACAGAGGGCGCGACGCGATCTGCTCCACCGTCTCAACACGCTCGAGCACTTCATGAGGAGCGATCCGCAACTGGTGTTGATGGAGCAATGTGAACAACAGGCGTACGATCTGATCCTCGGCGACGCGGGCAAGGTCTTCGATCTTTCACAGGAGAAAGACGATCTGCGCGAGCGCTACGGGCGATCGATGTTCGGCCAATCCTGTCTGGTCGCCCGCCGGCTGGTCGAACGCGGCGTACCTTACGTCACCATCAACTACAAAGGTTGGGATACCCACAAGCAGCATTTCCAGACGATGCGTCAGAAGCTGCCGGAAATGGACAGGGGGATAGCGACCCTGCTGCAGGATCTGTCCGATCGCGGGCTGCTCGACTCGACCATCGTCTGGTGGAGCGGCGAGTTCGGCCGCACACCCCGCGTTCAGTGGGAACCGCCCTGGAACGGCGGGCGCGGACATTATGGGCAGGTGTTTTCCGCCGTGGTCGCCGGCGGCGGTTTCAAGGGAGGTTGTGTGGTCGGATCGTCGGATGCAAGGGGAGAATGGGTGAAGGATCGGCCAGTACATCCCGCCGAGTTGATCGCCAGCATGTATGAGTTGCTCGGTATCGATCCGGGTGCGACGCTGCCGCATCCGGTGGGGGAATTGGTCCGCGCGGTACCGTCGGCCGCCGAAGGCGTCGCCACCGGCGGACGACTGAAAGAGATCATGTGACCGATGGAAGTCCCGCCGGGACCATTTCGACCGCGGGCGGTTGCGAGCGCCGTGCTTCTACTGGCGGGCGCGTGCGTCGCGCACGCCCAGCCGCCGCCTCCGCACATCGGGTATGTCTATCCAGCCGGCGGACGACAGGGCTCCACCTTCCAGGTCGTCGTCGGCGGGCAGCATCTCGAAGGGGTCGAGACGGCTTTTTTCTCCGGTACCGGCATCACGGCGACGGTCGTCGAGTACAGCAAACCGCTCACGAACAAAGAGTTCAATCTGTTGCGCGACCAACTGAAGGAGTTGATGGCCAGGAAGCCGGTGCCCGCGGAAAACAAAGCCCGGCGCAGGCCGGCAACCACGACCGCACGCGCATGGACGGACGAGGACGAAAAAGCGCTGGCCGAGGTCCGCAAGAAGCTCGCCAATCCGCCGGCAAGGCAGGGCAATCCCGCCATCGCGGAGAAAGTCACGCTCCGGGTCGCGCTCGCCGCCAAGGCCGAACCCGGCGAACGCGGGATGCGTCTGAAAACACCCGCCGGCCTGACCAATCCGATCGTATTCCAGGTGGGTCAGTTGCCCGAGTTTCAGGAGACGGAATCGACCGGCAGCCCGCCGGACGGCAGGAAGGAGCGCCGGTTCGATCCGCCACCGCCGGGCGGCGGCCCCGACCCGGTCATGCCGATTACGCTGCCGGCCACCGTCAATGGCCGGATCATGCCGGGGGACGTGGACCGGTTCAGCTTTTCCGCTCGCCAAGGCGAACGGCTGGTCGTCGCGGCGGACGCGCGGGCGCTGATCCCGTACCTTCCCGACGCGGTTCCCGGCTGGTTCCAGGCGACGATGGCGCTGTACGACCGGAATAACCAGGAAGTCGCCTACGACGACGATTACCGGTTTCATCCCGATCCCGTACTCTTCTATCGAATCCCTGAAAACGGCGAGTACACGATCGAGATTCGGGATGCGATCTATCGAGGACGCGAGGACTTTATCTACCGCATCGCGATCGGACCGTTGCCGTTCATCACCAGCATCTTCCCGCTCGGGACCCAAGCCGGTCGGCAGGTCCAGGTCGAACTGCGAGGCTGGAATCTGCCCAAAAGCCGTCTGGCGCCGGGCACCCTGAACGAAAACCCGGGGGTCATCGCCCTCTCGATACCCAAGAAAAACCTCCTTTCCAACCCCGTGCCGTTCGCCCTCGATGCACTGCCCGATCTCGAGGAGAAAGAGCCGAACGATCCGCCGGAGCACGCGCAGCCGGTCACCATGCCGCTGGTCATCAACGGCCGGATCGACAAACCCGGCGACGAGGACCGCTTCGCAATCCAGGGCGGTGCCAACATGGAGGTCGTCGCGGAGGTTCACGCCCGCCGGCTGGACTCGCCCGTGGATTCGCTTCTGGAACTGACCGACGCCGCCGGCAGGCAACTGGCCATCAACGACGATCACGAAGACAAAGGGGCGGGGCTCACCACGCACCATGCGGACTCGTATCTGCGGGTCACGCTGCCGGCTGAGGGGACCTACTACGTCGGTCTTCGCGACGCTCAGCATAAAGGCGGACCGGAGTACGGTTATCGTCTTCGCCTGAGCGAGCCGAGGCCGGATTTCGAGCTGCGGGTCACGCCGTCCAGCGTCAACATTCGCGGCGGCACCAGCACCCCCCTTACCGTGTACGCGCTCCGCAAGGACGGATTCACCGACGCGATCAAGCTGGCCCTCGAGGCTGCCCCGGAGGGGCTGCGGTTGAGCGGCGGGCTGGTGCCGGCCGGGCAGGATCAGGTGAGGATCACCGTATCCGCGCCGTCGATACGAATGGAGGAACCGTTCCATCTTTCGATCGAAGGCCGTGCGATGATTCAAGGCCGCGAGGTGCGTCGCTCGGCTGTGCCCGCGGAAGACATGATGCAGGCGTTCGCTTACCGCCACCTCGTGCCCGCGACGGAACTGATGGCGACGCTCGTCGGCCGACGCATGCCGAGAAACCCGATCGACGTGCTGAGCGAAATGCCGGTGAGGATTCCCAACGGCGGGACGGTCCGCGTGCGGGTGCGCGCGCCCCTGACTTCGCCCCAGGGCAGGATCTGCTTCGAACTGAACGAGCCGCCCGAGGGCATTGCCATTCAAAGCAGTTCCTCGACCCGCGAAGGCTCGGAGATGGTATTGCACAGCGACCCGGCCAAGGTCAAGACCGGCCTGCGGGGCAATCTGATCGTCCATGTTCTGACCGAGGCCATCCCGCGATCGGACAACCCGCAGGCGAAGGGTAACATTCGACGTACGCCCATCGGCACGCTGCCCGCCATACCGTTTGAGGTCGTGGCGCAGTGAACCGTCCGGCGACCCCGCACATGTGAAAGCTCCCTGACCGTCGTTTGCGGCTGCGTGTGGCGTTCACACGGTGTTCGAGGAGCCGCGCAAGCTGAAGCCCGCGGTCTCGGCTGCTCCATCCGGGTGCCCCTTCGTCTACCGGTTGATATGCACGACCTTGGCCGGCGGAAAGCCGTTGAACCACGTCGAGGACGCATGGCTGTATGCGCCGATGTGCTCGCTGTAGACCAGGTCGCCCAGGTTCAGTTCGGGCAGCGGTTCGGACTGGCAGATGGTGTCCAGGGCATCGCACGTCGGGCCGAACACCGCGCAGAGCTGCGTCGACCCCTTCTTGAACGCTTTGATGTGGTATTGGCAGTGGTCGAACAGCACGCCTGAAAACGTGTGATAGATGCCGTCGTTCAAGTAATAGCAGCGTTTTCCGTCGCGATCCGCCTTGCCGATGACCTCCGCGACCAGCGTCGCGGCGGTGGCCACCAGAAACCGCCCGGGCTCCGCGAGGATCTCCAGGTCCTTGGGGAACAGCCTGCTGAACTCGGCGTTGAGCACGCGAGCCAACTCGCGGAACCTGCTCACGCTGCCGTCGTAGGGCGCGGGGAACCCGCCGCCGATGTCCAGCAACTCGAGCTTGCAGCCCCGGCCGGCCGCCTCCTCGAGGACCTGCGCGGACATGTTCAGGGCCTGCACGAAGTTGTCGAAATTCGTACACTGGCTGCCGACGTGAAAACACAGCCCCTCGACGACGAGCCCCGCGTCGAAGGCGGCGGCGATCAGGTCAGCGGCCTCACCCGGCGCGCAGCCGAACTTGCTGGACAGCTCGACCATCGACCCGGTGTTCGGAACGCGGATCCGCAGCGCGAGCCCCGCGTGTGGCGCATGCTTGCGGACCTTGCCGATCTCCGCCAGATTGTCGTATGTCACCAGCGGCTTGTAGCGGTCGAGTTCCTCAAGCGTCGCCCGGTCCTTGATCGGATTGGCGTAGATGATCTTGTCCCAGATGTAGTCCTGCCGCTCCTTGGCCGGCAAATCCTTGATATTCTCGTACACCAGCCGGAACTCGCCGATCGACGCCACGTCGAAGCTGGCCCCCGCTTCGTAGAAGGTGCGCACGATCTCCGGGGCCGGGTTCGCCTTGACCGCGTAATACGCCTGCACCCGCGGCAAGTATCGTTTGAACTCGGCGTAGTTCCGCCGCAGCACGTCGTGGTCCACCACGAACAACGGCGTGCCGTGCTGCCTGGTCAGGTTCTTCAATACGACTCGAGTGGGCATATCGCACAATCCTATCGCATCCCGAGGCAGACCCCAACCGCTCACAGCGTCTTGTTCCGTTTCCAGTACTCCTTCGACACGAGGTTCATCAGTTCGGGCAACTGGTCGTAGAGTCGTCGGAGCTTGCGGGTCTTGTGCCGGGCGAGGGCGTAGTGCGCGAGCATCGGCAGCGCGACCGTGGAATCGAGATAGCAGACGACCGCATCGGGCAGCTTGTCGGGGTCGACTTTGCCCCAACTCACCGCCTCGTGCGGGGTCGCACCGGAGAGCCCGCCGGTGTCCGGCCGGGCATCGGTGAACTGGATGAAGAAGTCGTGACCCGCCTCGGGGATCCGGAGCACTTCCTGGATCTGCGGCTCGGTCTGGAGCGTGAAGTTCTTGGGCGAGCCGCCGCCGACGAGAACCACTCCGGTCTTTCGGCCAGACAGCTTGGCTTCGAGCACGATGCCGGTTGTCTCGTTGACGTCGCGCGATGGATTGACCCGCAGTTTGCTGCCGCGAAGCTCGATCCCCGCGATGTTCATGCCGATGGTCGAGTCGCCGGGCGATGAGCAGAAGCAGGGCACCCCCGCCCGGTACGCAGCCGCGAGGACCGAGGCGTCCTTCAGGCCGGTTTGCTTCTCGAACTCCGCGCAGTACCTGCCCAGCAGGTGGTGCAGCTCAGCCGTCCCCATCTCGTGCTGGAACTCCGGCTGGAGCAGAATCTGCCGCAGGACGTGGTCCGTCTGCATCAGCACGTCGTTGTAGTCGAGGAAGATGTCGTAAATGCGGACCACACCGGCCTTGCGCAGCTCGGTATCCTGAAGCTGATGCGAGCCGCGGAACAGCGGCAGGTTCATCGCATGGTGCATGTCGTGGTACAGGTTGGCGCCGGTCGCGACGATCCAGTCGACGAATCCGGCCTTGATCAGCGGAATGATGGCTGCGCTGCCCAGGCCGGCCGGCGTCAGGGCCCCCGCCAGGCTCATGCCCACCGTCACCTCCGGGTTCAACATCTTCTCGGTGAACAGCCGGCACGCCTCCTGAAGACGGGCCGCGTTATACGCGAGGAACACCCGGTCCATCATGTCCGGGAGGCTCTCCTTGCCGGTGATCGGCCGCGGCAAGATCCGCTTGCCGCACAGGAACCTCTGCTTGCCCTTCGCGAACTTGTGCGGGTACTTGCTGACGAACTTCTTCGGCAACTGGATTCTGTCCATGAATCGGTATCTCCTGTTCGCTTTCCGCCGGCTTCACCCCGAAGCAGCACGCGGAACATTATCGTGGAACTGATTATTCGGCAAGAAAACCTCAGGGCGAGGGGCCGAGTGCCTGGAAGGTCTCGTCTGCGATCATCGCCCTTACTTGTCAGACTCACGCCCGAGTCGCTGCTTGACATCCTCGTGCGCAAGAAACTGGCCCTGTTTGAAGCGATGCCGTGCGGCAACACCCCTGATGACCTGCTCGGGATCGTGCGCCCACCATTCGTCCTCGAGGTCGACTTCGTCGGCCGGTTCGCGCCGAGCGACGACACGCCCACCCTCTCGGAGAATCGCCCCTTCGGGCAATTGGATCGAATCATGCACTTGCTCAGCGGTCAAGCGGCCTTTATCGAGATCGCTCACTCGAATCATGCCCCACCTTCGTCGAGTGTCATTCGCCCCTTGTATCTCACGGCCGCGACCAGCACGATCCGCCGGTCTTCGTGGACGTCGTAAAACCCACGGTAATCACCTGCCCGCAGGCGATATCCAGCAAGGACTGGTGGCTCCAGCTTCTTGATGGTCTGACCGCTGACGCGTGAGGGCTGGTCCTGCAGATAACGCTCGATTGCGTCCAAAACGGATGCCTGGTCCACCGTGCGAAAAGCCCGCACATCATGCATCGCCGCCTGGTCGTATTGTATGGCGAATCAAGCCATTTTGCCATGCCTTCGCCTCAAGGCACCCGAGAGCAACCGTCTCTCAAACTTTTGCGGATTCACCAGTCAGTCATACCCGTCGCAGGCCATGCTACCGGAGTCGACGGCGCCCCGTAATCCTGCCACCAGCCAATCGGGAGGAGTATGTCGCCTACCTGCTCAGGATCTGCCCCAGCGCTCGCAGCCGATCCCGCAGGCGGGACACATCCACGCTCTGTACCGCGGTACTTCCGCGAACAGCCTCGGCGGCGGCCACTCCTGACGTCTGGCCCATAACCATGTACTGCGGCTCCATCCGCAACGAGCCGTAAGCAATGTGCGAGGCCGATACGCACACCGGCACCAGCAGGTTCGGGCACTGCTCATCCTTCGGTACCAGGATGCGATACGGGATCTCGTAAGGCTTCGTGGGCACCTCCACGTCGCCCTCGTTTTCCAGCGTGCCGTCCGCCCGGATGACGCGCTGCACGTGATGCGAGTCGATGTTATACGAACCCATGCCGATTGAATCGGTCTTGCTCCGATCTTCCTGCACGTCCCGCTGGGTCATCACATACTCGCCGACCATCCGCCGGGCTTCGCGCACGTAGAGCTGGTGCGACCAGTGGCCGTTGTCCGGATACTCGTCTTTCGCCAGGCCCCACCGATTGATCTCATCCTGCAGGTGCTTCGGCACGCAGGGGTCGTGGGCCAGGAAGTAGAAGAAGCCCTGCACGTAATCGACGTGGTCCCGCCAGATCTCCTCGCGCCGCCTGTTATTCGCCTCGGGATAGTCCCAGTTCGCGCCGATATGATCCGTCGAGAGCGGCCCGCGGTTGTTGATATCCGTCTTGTCGTTCGGCATCCGCGAGAAGATCATGATGTCGTTCATCTGGAGATCCTGGCCTCGCAGGGCAAAGTACCGCTTCAGGATCTCATAGCGGCGCGGATCGTACCCGGGCGGTTTGGGCAACGGCAGCTTGTTGCCCTCGCGACTGGAAAGGCAGACTCGGAAGTTGTAGGCCTGCACCTTCCGGTCGCCGTCGCCCGGTTCGCCTTTTTCGCCGGCATACACGCCCGGCAGAAGTCGGCCTTTCTCGTCCCGGCCCGACACGGGCGCATCGAACTGGTGGTACTGGCTCCCCTCCTGCACGCCGGCCAGAGATTCGTCATATTGGCTTCGCCCTTCCCGGCCGACGGTGTACGACACGCCCGCCCGGGCCATCAAGTCACCCTCGTACGTCGCGTCGATGAAGACCCTAGCGGCATAGGAGGCTCCGTTCTCCATTCGGATCGCGCGGATGCGGTTCCCGTCCATCTCGACCCGGTCCAGCCGCTGCTCGAACAACACCGGCACGTTGGCCTCTTTCAACCAATCGTTGAAGACCTGCTCCGCCACGTGCGGCTCGAAGTGCCAGGCAACGGGTTGGCCGTAGTGCTTTCCCACTCGCTCGAAGAACTCCCGCGACATACCGCCGATGACCGCCTGGTTGCCGTAATCGGTCTGGCCGAGCCCGCCGGACACCATCCCGCCCACATGTCTTCGCGGCTCGAGCAGGACCACGCGCACCCCCTCCCTGGCGGCGGCGACGGCGGCGACCGCCCCGCCCGCGGTACCGCCGTAGACCGCCACGTCATATCGCTGCACTTGCGGGCCGGCACAGCCGGCCATGGCCATCAGAATTCCGAAAATCACGGACAAACCGAAAAGTCGACTCATATCCGGATCTCCTCGATGGAAATGGCATCAGCCAAGTGGATTGGTGATCCTCGTACCCTCTCAGGGAGCCCTGAGCGAGGGGGACCATCCCCATTTTGCAGCCGGCTTTCGACGTATCTGCCGGTCGCGTGCCCCCACGCAGCCCTTTCCCGGCGAAATGGGGACCGTCCCGGGCGTCTCACGCAGGCTGCCAGGCCGGTTCAGTCCGCCGGACCGCTCGGCGGATGGGGAACGAGCGGCTGGAGGGCGCCGAGCGATGCCAGCAGGTTCACCTGGGACTGATTATACCGAATGATGGCTTCGGCGTGGCGGAGCCGGGCTTGACTTGCGGCCTCTTGAGCCTGCAACACGTCCAGTGTGGTCATGGTACCGGCCTGGAGATTCGCCTGCGACAGCCGGAGGGTCTCGTCGGCCGCCGACATCTGACGCTGCGAAAGGAGCATCAGTTCGCGGTTGGCCTGACACGCCTGGCGGGCGACCACCACCTGGGCCTTGAGCTGATCCATGGCCCGTTCGGCCTCGATGATCGCCTGCTCCTTGAACGCGCCGGCGGATCGCAGGTCGCCGATGGCGGAAACGCTGAATCGCCACCCGGCGGAAGCGTTGAAACGCTGCTGGTCTTTCAAACCGAAGGTCTGATCCTTCGCGCGAGCCGCCTGCCGGGACGCGCGGGTGATCCCTTCCTTGACGATTCCGTTCACCAACGGGTTGGAACTGAATGAACCGGTAGGTGACAATGGATTGACGACCAGATTGCCGGGAATGCCCTGGCCCGGCTCCGTGTTGTTCGAATGCCCGGTGATGCCCCCGAATTGGTATCCGACCTGGAATTGCGGTCCGAATGAGCCCCACCAGGTCGAGCCGTATGTCGCAGCCGCCGCTTCGACGAGCATGCGGACATGCTTGAGGTCGGGACGACAGGCCCTGGTAGGTGAGCGCACCGGTTTGAGGGTCGGTCGATACCCACGCGAACCTGACGTTCCCCAGCAACTTCGACTCGGCGCCGGCCGTGGCCGCGTTGAAGCGGGAAGCGAAAGTGCCCTCGTAGGCGGGGATCTCGGCGACGACCGTGAGCTGCGACACCAGTGTCAATTGCGCTTGGTCGCCCCATGTGACGCTGGCCGCCACCGGGTTCGGGCTGGGCACCGTCGCCGGCGCGTCGTAGACCCCGTACCAATCCCTGGATACGTCGGGAGGACCGATTCTGCCGATGCTGGCGTTGCCGCCGTTGATCCCATTGACGGCCCAGCGCGCGGGGAATGGACTGTGAACGTCGGTGCACGGGAGCAGGAACCGCTGATGGTTCTCGTCGTCGCCGCCACGGCCATCGTCGGCATCGCCGCAGACGCTGTATTGCAGTGGCTGGGACGTGCCTACGAGAACGCTCGCAGACGCAGGCCTGAGCTGCTCGCCGCTCACGTAACTCCAGTCGCTGAAGTGCGTCGTCGCGACCGACAGCGTGCGCATCGATGCGTCGCTCGTCGTCGCCGGCAAGCCCCAGCGGCCCTGCGCGTCCTGTGTGGCCACGCGCAGCGCGCTCGGCGCACTGGCGCCGGCTTCCTCTGCCGAGTAGCGAAAGGTGAGTGTCGCCGGCTGCGCAAAGCTGCGGCCTTCAGGGGTCAACCGGTACGC
>JAPKGY010000140.1 GCA_026647385.1 Phycisphaerae bacterium
ACCGGTCTGCTGGAAAACTGCCGTGGAATGGGCCGGTATCTCGGCGACCAGGTCAAGGCGATGATGCGGGAGTTTCCCGAGATCGGCGACGTGCGTCAGGCCGGCCTGCACATCGGAATCGAATTCGTCCGGGATCCGCAAAGCAAGGAGCCGCTGACGGCCGAGACCGTGGCGATCCGCGATGCCGGGCTCGGGAACGGGATCATCTTCGGCCTGGGGGGCGTGCGCAGGAACGTCTTGAAGATCAAGCCGCCGTTGATCGTGAACTCACAGGAATGCGACGAAATCCTGGACAAGTTCCGTCGCTCGGTCGCCGGCGTGCTCCGACGATAGCGAGATCTTATGATCGAGACTCGAATACAAGAGATGGCTATTCGGCGCCGGGAGCTGGCCCGGCGCCTCGATGCCTTCGACGCCAATCTGTGGCTCGGTCAGCCCCAGGGATTCCCGCTGGCCGTCGGGTGCGGAGCGGACGCGCTGAAGGGTGCGATGGCCGGGCATTTCATCGGCGGCGGCCTGGTTTCACACTGGCGAGGCAAAACGGTTTCACCCCAGGAGGGAAACGGCGCGTTGGAGACGGCCGGCATCGATTGGTCGGGCACGTCGCTCCATGCCATGTGGACGGGCCTGCCCCCCTACCCGCGTGAAGGCGGCCTGTTGCCGGGGCCCGATTCCCTGCCGGCGCATGTTCGCGCAGTTCGAGTTTTTCCAAAAACATGCGGCTTCCCGCTGGCGGAATGGTCGATCGGCTTGCTGGTGAAATGCCTCATCAAACAGGGCTGTCCGCTGTTCATCTGGCACACCGAGTTGGACTGGCAGGACCTCTACCGGCTGGGCAAGGCATATCCGCAACTTCGGATCGTCGTGGAAAGCCAGCCTCGCAAAATCATTTACCAGATCAGGCCGCTGTTCGCGTTGATGCGGGACTGCCCGAATGTGCTGTTGGAGATCTCCAATCTGACCGGCCCGTGTTTCGAGTCGGCTTTGCGATGCTTCGGGCCGGAGCGGCTGATCTTCGGCAGTTTTCTTCCGATGAACGATCCGCGGGTGCCGCTGGGGATGATTCTCGATGCGGAGATGCCTGAGGCCGATCGCAAACTGGTCGCCGGCGGGAATCTCCGCCGAATCATCCGCGGAGGTGGGCAATGAACGAGCCGTTCATCATCGACGCCCACCTGCACGTCGGGTCAGCCGGGCAATTGAGCGTGGCGGATCCGACCGTCGGCCACATTGTGGCCTTGATGGATCGCCTGGGCATTGCGCGGGCGATCGGCTCGGACCACACCGCCCTGCTGGAAGGCGGCGGAACGGGCCTGGCCCGGATGATGCGGGCCTTTGAGGAATCGCAAGGCCGGGTTCACGGTCTGGCTGTCGTCGATCCGCGTGCTGCCTCGAAGTGCCTGGGCGAACTGGAGCGCAGCCTTGACTGGAAGGGCCTGGCGGGTATCAAGATTCATCCGTCGTGCCATCAGACGCCGGCCGACGATCCGTCCTATGGACCGGTGTGGCAATTCGCGTCGAGTCACGATCTGACGATACTGGCGCACAGTTGGAGCGTATCCGATTACAATCCTTCGCAAGCACTGTCCGTACCGGGGCGTTTCGAGCGGTGGGTGCGGGAGTTTCCGACGGTGCGTCTGGTCCTGGGGCACGCGGGCGGCCGCGGCTCCGGGCGGCCCGAAGCGATTCGACTGGCCAATGAGTGTGCGAATGTCTATCTGGATTTCGCCGGAGACATCTACTGCTATCGCCTGATCGAGACGTTGGTGCAGGCGGTTGCGTCAACGAAGATTCTTTTCGGGTCGGACTTTCCCTGGACCGGTCCGAGCGATCATCTGTCGCGCGTTCTACTGGCTGACGTCGGGGACGGCGACAAGGCGAGGATTCTTCGTTTGAATGCCATGAACGCTTACCAGGTGAAAATGGAGCCATGCTAACGATTGATCTTCGAGACCGCGTCGCTCTCGTGCTGGGCGGCAGCCGCGGGATCGGCGCCGGCATCGTCGAGGCCCTTTGTCAGGCCGGCGCCCAGGTCGTGTTCACTCATAAGGATGATGCACGGTACCAGCCGCAAGTGGACGCCCTGCTCGC
This sequence comes from Phycisphaerae bacterium, assembly GCA_026647385.1. Lineage (GTDB taxonomy): Bacteria > Planctomycetota > Phycisphaerae > UBA1845 > PWPN01 > JAPKGY01. The sequence goes on from JAPKGY010000140.1 coordinate 2,092, forward strand.
CCGGATTCGAAGTTCCGGGGGTGTCGTCGAGGCCATCGCCGCCGATGCCTGCGACCCGGTTCGTACCGAACAGGTGGTCCGATCCATCGTCGAACGCCGCGGCAAGATCGATCACCTGGTTTGCGTTGTGGGCCAGACGCTGAAAAGACCGGCGGAGGAGGTTACCGACGAGGAATGGCGACGGTTCATCGATATCAACCTGAGCAGCGCGTTCTACGGCGTTCGGGCCGTCCTCCCGCACATGATCGAGGCGCGGTATGGCCGAATCGTTCTGATCGGTTCGTCGGTGGTCCATGACGGAGGCGGCGGTGCGATTGATTACGTGGCGGGCAAGGCCGGGCTCGTGGGCATGATGACCTACCTGACGCGTACCTACGCCCGCAAGGGCATCCTCACCAACGTGATCCATCCGTGCGTGGTCGATACGGACCTCCTGAGGGAGCGGTATAACACCCCCGAGTTGCGAGCCCAACTCATCGAGCAGGTCCCCGTCGGACGGCTGGGCACGCCGGCGGACATCGGTCAGCTGGCGGCCTATTTGCTGAGCCCGTTCGGCGACTTCATCTGCAATCAGGCGATCCTGGTTGACGGCGGCAGGACGATGTTTTGAACGACCGGCGGGACACCTTTTTAACGTTCCGGCGCTATTCGAGAGGCAGCGCGGGTCCCCGCGGCGACCTGAAGCCCTTGACACGCGACTCGCCGCAAAGCGGCTCCGTGTGGGCGTATGCCCGCGTCGCGCGTCAAGGGAAGCCCGCGGCTCTTTGCTCGCGACGCCGACCTGCAAAGGCGGGCTCACTTGCGGTTCCACTTTTCGTTGACGAACTCCTGGCCGAGAATCAGCATGCCGGTCTTCGGGTCGCGCGGTCCGGTTTCGAAGGGATCGCCCGTTTCCCGCATCCATCGCCGCAGGCGTTCCTCCATCTGTTGCTGGATGTCGGCGTACTCCTTTTTGCCCGCGAGGTTGCGCAGTTCGTACGGGTCCTCCTGGCAGTCAAACAGCAGCGGCTCGTGCTCGTCCTTGTACCAACGGGCGTAGACCCAGCGGTCGGTTCGAACGCCCCGCCAGAACCCCACCCATTTCTTCCGGTCAGGCCAGCCCGGCCCCATGTTCTGCAGATAGACCGAGTCCGGCGGAGGCGGCCCCTCTTCACCGGTGACCACGTGGGCCAGGTTGTGGCCCTGGACATCCTTGGGGACGGGTATCCCGCACAGCCCCAGGAGCGTCGGCATCACATCCACGCTGCTGAACATGGCCTGAGTGCGACGGCCCGCCTCGACCCGCCGTGGAAACCGCAACAAAAACGGAATGTGGGCGGCCTCGTCGTACGGCGTTGCCTTCGACGCCCGCATCGAGGGATGCATCCACTCATCCATGGGCTTGCCGTAGCCGTGACTGCTCAGGTGATCGCCGTGGTCGGACGAGAAACACACCAGGGTATCGTCGGCGATTCCGAGGCGATCGAGGGCCGCCGTCAGCCGCCCCATCTGCTCGTCCAGGGCGGAGACGTTCCCGTAGTAGTCGGCGATCTCCTTCCGCGCGAACGCCTCCATCTGCGGCGGCACGTTCGGTGGAACGTCCACCTTCGCGGGGTCGTAGGTCTTGAACTGGTCCGGGTACTGATCGTAAGGCCAGTGCGGCGGGCCCCAGGCAACGATCAGGGCAAACGGGGCATCGGGCTTTTCGCGTCGGTGGTTTTCAATGAATCGGATGGCCAGATCGGCTTCGCCTTCCGGCGCCCAGGCGTCGAATTGGATCGGCCCGCGCTCGTTCTCCCAATAATGGATCTTGTAGTACTGATGCTGGCAGTTGTACGCCGCCATGTAGTCGAAGCCGTACCGCTTATCCTCCGTGTAGGGCCCGTCGCCCAGATGCCATTTGCCGATGAAACCCGTGTGATAGCCGGCCTGCTTGAGCGTCTGGGGCAAGGTGACCTGATCGGTTCGCAGTCGATACTCGTTGTCAGGCACGCCGTTGCGGTGCCCGTAGCGCCCGGTCATGACGTGGGCGCGGTACGGCGAGCACAGCGGGTGACTGGAGAATGCGTGCTCGAATCGAAGGCCCTGGCGGGCCAACCGATCCAGGTTGGGTGTGCGAACGATCTTGTTGCCGCTCGAACCCAGTGCGCTGTAGCGCAGTTGGTCTGCGAAAACGAAGAGGATGTTGGGCCTCGCCCGTAACGAATGGCCTGAAGCAGACGCGGTGGGTACGGGCGCGGACAACGCCAGGGCAACAGCGACGGATACCAACACCTTGATTTCGACCCGATGCGTCCGGGGCTCCATGATCCCGTCTCCGTTCTGCCGTGCGGCCTATCGTACACAGCTGGAGAGATCAGAACAACTGAGATAACCCGACGAACGGTTGTAACAGATTCCGGATGCATTATAATGCACGCTGCAACTCTTATGCTGTCGTCAGATGAAGGTATCGCCATATGCGTTGATTCCGTGAACTCCTGGCCGGCAATCTGAGCACCCGTCAACGTGTGTCCTGGTTGCCACGCGAGTGAAACGATGACCGGTCGACTCCGCCGAATCCTTGTGCTTCTGACTGCCCTCGGTCTGCCATACGGGTGCCCTGGGGGCGCGTTCGGTCAATCAAGCAAACCGGTTGCCAAGCCGGACGCCAAAACCAGGGCCAAGGCGGCGCCACCGCAGGCTCCGTGGACGCTCGACTGCGTCGAGGATTTCCCGGCCTTGATCGCCGACGGCGAGGGTACCCTGTGGATCGCGGTCATCGCCCGGCCTGTATCCGGCCCGGAGATTCGCGTCTATGCCATCGCCGGCAACCAACGCCGACTCATCTGGACGTTCCAAAAGGAGGGTATCGCGGGGCTCGATCGCCCTGCCCTGGCTCCCCGGTCGAAAGGCTGTGTCGTCGCCTTCGCCTCGGAGACCGAGGATCGCTGGCGTCTCGCGTATGCCTTTCTCGACGGGACGAATTCGGCGCAGGGCGCGCCGTGCACCATCGACGCTGAGGGTCAGGTGAACGTCAAGCCCGCCCTTGCGGCCGCGGGGCCGCGTTTCCACATGGTCTGGGAATCCAATGCGGGATCGAGCCGGAGCATCTACGCCTGCGCCTTTGACGCGGCCGGTCCCGATCCGGCGCGGTGCATCTCGGACCCGAACGCCAGGAGCGGTAATCCAGCCGTCGTCGCGCTGGATGACGGCAGTGTCTTTGCCGCATGGGATTCGGTCCGCGAGCAGTCCGCGGACCTCTACGGGGCATGGTATCGCAAGGGGCAATGGGCGAAGGAGCAAGTGCTCACGCGCGATCCGCGCATCGAGCGGCACGTATCCCTCGCGGCTCACCGTGGGCACGTCTGGCTCACCTGGCAGGCGCAGAGTTTCAAAGGGGTGACGGTCAACAATGTTTCCGAGCAACGCATCGTCGTCGCGAGGCTCGACAGCGAGCGGTTCTCGGCACCTGTCGGTTTGTTCGACGTTGTCTCCAAGCCCGACGATCTGCTGCTTCGTCCCAGAATCGGTTTTGACGATCGAGGGCGCTTGTGGCTGACGGCCAGGCAATCCATGGGCCAGCATGCCGGATGGCAACCGATGGCCTGGTGCTACAGCGGCAAACAATGGTCGGCCGCCCAGGCTCTCTCGCCCGAGCAGGGATGCTGGCGACCGGTGGAAATGGCCTTGAGCGAGGGCAAGGCAGCCGCCCAGCGGGACGATCAACCCCGAGGGTGGAGTAAAGATGTGGGCATCGCTCCCGATTGGCACAGCGAAGTGATGATCGTGCCGATCAACCTCGATCGCGGCCCCGCGGAAGCCCCGTTGGAGACGGAACCCCTTGTGATGCCGCCAACCGGCTTTAACCTGGCGAACCACATGCAATCGCAGTCCGTCGGCGTACCAAGCCAATCCTGCGAGTATCGTGGGCAACGGCTCCACTGCTACTGGGGGGACCTGCACGAGCACACCGAACGATCGGTGTGCAATCGAGCGATGAACCCGCCGGCTGACGATCTGCTCCAGAACCTGCGGGATATCGAGCAGGCTGACTTCACGGCGATCACGGACCATTGCTTTAACTTCGACCGGCCTTTGTGGGAGTACAACGGCGAGCGAACACGCATCCACAATGACTCGCCCCGTTTCGTTGCCCTGCTCGGCCAGGAATGGACTTCGCATCACGTCCAGTACGCCCCCAAACGAAGCTATCGCCGGTACGGTCACCGGAACCTGATCTACAAGGACTCGCACTTCGGGCGATGGTTCGACGCCTACGACGGGGATATTACCCCGACCATGCTGTGGAACCTTCTGGAGGGATCGGATTACGTCTGCATCCCGCATCAGTTGGCGGATACGGGCAACTGCCCGACCGACTGGAGCTTTCACAACGAGGTCCGCCAGACGGTGGCCGAGATCTTCCAGGCGCGGGGCAGCTATGAGCATCTCGGGTGTCCGCGACAGGCCAAGGCCGCGATGCCTGAGAAGGGCCATTACCTGCAGGATGCCTGGGAGGATGGCCTGATCATCGGCGTGATCGCAAGTCCGGATCACGGCGGCGGCGCCGGCAGAGCGGGCGTCTGGGCCGAACGATTGGACAACGGCAGCGTCGTCGATGCCCTGCTCGCCCGGCATACCTTCGGTACCACCGGGGCCAAGTTCGTCCTGCTCGTGCGGTCGGGTGATGCGATCATGGGCGACAAGGTTGTGCGTTCATCGGCCGAGCCGATCGCGTTTTCCATTCAATGCGCAACCGATAGGCCGATCAGCCGCGTCGTCCTGCTTCGCAACAATAAGGTGATCCACGACACGGAGCCCGGTCAATCAAGTCCATCGGGATCGACTATGGATATGTGGGGATAAAGTCGCATGGAAGCTGGACAGATCTCCTCAGAGTCCGCGGCTCTCTTCCAGAACAGAGTCGGCTGGAAGCGAGTTGAGCACCTCGACCAGGGCATCGATCAGATCGGATGCGATCCGGCGCACCACATAACGCTCGATCGGAGCCGGAAGATAGCGGATGCGGATGCCGCTCGAACGGTACCACTTCTCCACAAGCTCCAGCGCATGCCTCTTCTTCTCCCTGCTGCCGGCATCTGCGGAGAGAGTCTCGGTGACCTCGATAACCTCAAACAGGAATCGAAGCAGCTGCCGCCGCTCGTGACGGTCCCAGTCCACGCGCACACGGCGCGTCTCCC